>CAYXUI010000009.1:0-41536 GCA_964468195.1 uncultured Oscillospiraceae bacterium
ACGGCCTGATCCACATCTCCCAGATCGCTGACCGCCGCATCGGCAAGCCCGAGGATGTTCTGGCTGAGGGTCAGGATGTGAAGGTCAAGATCACCGATGTTGACGCTGAGAACAAGCGTATCTCCCTGTCCATCCGCGCTCTGCTGGAAGAGGGCGAAGATGACGCCGAGTAATTGAAATCACAAAAACCGGGACTGTATGCAGTCCCGGTTTTTTTACAAATCACAGGAGGATGATTCCATGGTAAAGCATATTGTATTGTTCAAAGTCAAAGAGGGTGAGGATGTTTCCCATGTGGTGAAGCTGGCACAGGAGGCGTTGCTTCCTCTGGTAGGCCAGATCGAAGGACTAAAATTCGCAGAGGTTCATCAGACCTTCTCCGGAATGGATATCGCCCTGTACTGCGAGCTGGATAGTAAGGAGGCCATGGCCTTCTATGCCGACCATCCTTTGCATACTGCTGCCAAAGCCAAGTTCTTCCATCTGCTGTCCGACCGGGTGGCCGCAGACTACGAGGTGTGATATGGTCAAACATATCGTTGTCTATACCTTGAAAGAAGGGGTGGATAAGGATGCCGCCGTGGCACTTATCGCTTCCAAGCTGGAACCGTTGGTGGGAAAGATCCCTGGCCTTCTGCATATGGAAGTGCGCCGTTGCTATGCGGGTATGGATTATGCGCTGTATTCCGAATTTGAAAAGCCGGAAGACGTGAAGGCATATCGAGCCCACCCCCTGCATCTGGAGGCCAAAAGCCACTTCCACCATCTGCTGGATACCCGTTTTTCCGCAGATTATGAGGTTTAATCCAAAAGGAGAGAAGTACATGAAAGCAATTGTGACCGTTGTGGGCAGGGACAGAGTGGGCATTATTGCCGGTGTCTGCACTGCTTTGGCAAATTTCAATGTCAATGTGCTGGATATCAACCAGACCGTCATGCAGGGTTACTTCACCATGATGATGGCAACGGATGTATCCCAGTGCAGCGTTCCTCTGACGGAACTGGTGACGAAAATGGCTGGCATTGGGGAAGAAATGGGTTTGTCCATTCGTGTACAGCGGGAAGATATCTTCCAGGCCATGCACCGGATCTGAGGGAATGCCATGCTGGATCAGAAGGATATTTTACTTACCCAGAATATGATCGACAAGCAGCATCTGGATATCCGCACCATTACCATGGGCATCAGCCTGTTGGACTGCTGTGACCCGGATCTGGAAACGTGCTGCTGTAAGATCTATGAAAAAATCACCCGCTGTGCCCGGAATCTGGTGAAAGTGGGAGAGGACATCGAAAAGGAATTCGGTATCCCCATTGTAAATAAGCGAATCTCCGTCACACCCATATCTCTGGTGGGCGCTGCCTGTAACTGCGATAACTATGTGGAGATCGCAAAGACCTTGGACCGGGCAGCCAAGACCTGCGGGGTCAACTTTATCGGCGGATTTTCTGCACTGGTGCAGAAAGGTTGCACCCAGAGCGACTGGAAGCTGATGCGCTCTATCCCCGAGGCTATGGCGACCACGGAGCGGGTCTGCGCCAGTGTCAACGTGGGTTCCACCAAGGCTGGTATCAATATGGATGCTGTGGCAGAAATGGGCAGGATCATCAAGCGGACAGCTCAGGTCACAGCGGATAACGATGGCCTTGGCTGTGCCAAAGTGGTGGTATTTGCCAATGCGGTGGAGGACAATCCCTTTATGGCCGGTGCCTTCCATGGCGTGGGGGAACCGGAGTGCGTGCTGAATGTGGGCGTATCCGGTCCCGGCGTGGTGCACCATGCTCTGAAACGGGTGAAGGGGCAGCCCTTCGATGTGGTGGCTGAGACCATTAAAAAGACCGCCTTCCAGATCACCCGGATGGGTCAGCTGGTGGGCATGGAAGCTTCCCATCGGCTGGGCGTGCCATTCGGTATTGTGGATCTGAGCCTTGCCCCGACTCCGGCTGTGGGGGACAGTGTGGCGAGGATCCTGGAGGAAATGGGGCTGGAAGTCTGCGGTACCCATGGCACCACGGCGGCATTGGCCATGCTGAATGATGCGGTGAAGAAAGGCGGCGTCATGGCCTCCAACCATGTTGGCGGCCTGTCTGGTGCCTTTATTCCGGTATCCGAAGATGAAGGAATGATTGCTGCGGCAGAATGCGGAACCCTGTGCCTGGATAAGCTGGAAGCCATGACCTGCGTCTGTTCTGTGGGTCTGGATATGATCGCCGTTCCCGGAGATACCACAGCGGCTACCATCTCCGCCATCCTTGCGGATGAAGCAGCCATTGGCATGGTCAATTCCAAGACCACCGCTGTGCGGATCATCCCGGCACCGGATAAGGTGGTGGGAGACCGGGTGGAAATGGGGGGACTTCTGGGCAGTGCCCCGGTGATGCCGGTACACGATAAGTCCAGTGAAGACTTCATCGCCCGGGGTGGCAGAATTCCTGCTCCGCTGCAAAGCTTGAAAAACTGAGAAAATCCCCCTGACTTGCAAAAGTCAGGGGGATTTGCGTTATTTTGCGGAAAGATCCACACTTCTGCGGATCATGCTGAGGGCGGGGACGCTTTTGGGCAGTTGCAGGGTGAACTTCATCTGGGGGGTTCTGGGTTCTTCCAAAGCGTTACCTTCTTCATCGTGGATGTCTTCAGCGGTGAAGGAGAAGGGGCGCAGGTCGGGGCCCACCAGTTCCAATTCGTCGCCCTGACGGAATTTGTTGTTCAGGCTGCAAACAGCCAGACCGTTTTTGTCGCAGGATTCCACCTTTGCCACGATCTGCCACTGACGGATATAGCGGGCATTGGCGGTATACTGCCCCGGCTCCCCGTAATAGAAGCCGGTGGAGTAGATCCGGTGGGAAACATGCTCCACTTCGTCCCGCCAGACGGGATCCAGCGGCCGACCGGCAGCGGCATCATCAATGCAGTGCCGGTAAGCGCCGGTGACGATGGCGGCATAGTAGGCGGATTTGGCCCGGCCTTCGATTTTGATGCAGTCCACGCCGGCATCCATCAGGTCGCCAAGGTGGTCGATCATGCACATATCCCGGGAATTTAAGATGTAGGTGCCCTTTTCGTCCTCGTAGACGGGGAAATACTCCCCGGGACGCTTTTCTTCCATCAGGGCGTACTGATACCGGCAGGGCTGGGCGCAGGCACCCCGGTTGGAGTCCCGGCCGGTCATGTAGTTGCTCAGCAGACAACGACCGGAATAGCTGACGCACATGGCACCATGGCCGAAGGTCTCGATCTCCAACTGGGGATCCACTTTCTGGCGGATGGTGCGGATTTCTTCCAGAGAGCATTCCCGGGCCAGCACCACCCGGGTGGCACCCAGGTCAAACCAGGCCTGGGCGCACTCGTAATTGGCGATGGATTGCTGGGTGGAAATATGCCGCTGACAGTGGGGGGCATACTTTCCCGCCAGGGTGAAGGCTCCCAGATCCGCCAGGATCAGGGCATCCACACCAGCATCGTCCAGCTGCTGCAAATATTCCGGCAGATGTGAAACTTCTTCGTTGCGGGGCATGGTGTTTACGGTAACGTGGCACTTGACACCATGTTCGTGGGCATAGCGCACCGCCAGCGGCAGCTCCTCCGGGGAAAAGTTCCCGGCGAAGGAACGCATACCGAAGCTGGTACCGGCCAGATAAACCGCATCCGCACCATACAGCACGGCCATTTTCAGCCGTTCCATATCTCCGGCAGGGCTGAGTAGTTCTAATTTTCTCATGATAACTCCTGTACTTCTGCGAATACCGGATGAAAAGGGGAAATCAGCAACGCAGGGTATTCGTGTTAATTGTAGTAAGCTGCGACCCAGGCATCGTGTTCGCTCTGGGTGGTGGAGAACTGGTGCATACCAGTCTCGGGATTCAGAACGTAGTAATAATAGTTGTGAGACTCTGGATTCAGTGCGGCCTGCAGGCTGGAAAGACCCGGGTTGGAGATGGGGGTGGGGGTCAGACCGGTGTGGAGGTAGGTGTTGTAGGGGCTGTCCAGACTGGTGTCGATGGTCTCAGCGTTGCCACCCTGGGCATAGACGATTGCGGCATCGATATTCAGCAGGGCAGGGTACTCCCAGCGGAACAGACGATTGTAGATTACACCGGCAATTTGGGCACTTTCGGAAGGTGCGGCGGATTCCTTCTCAATGAGGGATGCCACAATGGTGACTTCCCGTACGGTGTAACCGCCGCCGGTGACGTTAGCGTTCAGGGTCTCCAGTTGGGCACGCATGTCTTCGGTGAAACGGTAATCGAAGTTGTCCAGCATCTTTTCCAGTGCTTCTTTGGGCGTGGAATTCTTGTAGAATTCATAGGTATCCGGGAAAAGGTAGCCTTCCAGGCAATTCTCGCTGTCCCGTGTGACCCCATCCAGGAACCAGTAATTGCTGAGTTCTCCGTTGGCGGCATAGGCACCCAGGTCAACGGCGGTACAGATCCGGTTTTCTTCCAGCAGAGAGAAGATCTGACGGCAGGTATAGCCTTCGGGGATGGTCAAAGTAACCACCTGACGGCTGGAACTGGGGGACATGAAGTTCACCAGGGCATGATAGTCATACCGGGTGTTCAGATCATAAATGCCGGGCTGGATATCTTCTTCTGCGTCGGAAATGCTGGCATAGAGGTTAAACAGGCTCTTATAGCGGATGAGACCGGCATCATAAAGCTTATCCACGATATCCTCCATGGAGTCGGCATCGTAAATGGTGACGGTAACGGGGTTATCCTCCCGGCCGAAGGCCAGCACATCTGCGGCACAGACCCAGACCATCCGGCCCAGGGTCACGCCGATGACCAAAATCAATGCCAGCCAGACCACGGTGACCAGAATGTTGGGAATGCCGAAGAGACCTTCCCCCTTCTTCTTTTTGGGGCGGCCCTTCTGTGGGGGCGGGGCAGCCTCCACTTTCCGGGGTTCCGGCTGGGGTGGGGCCTGGAAGATGGTATCAAATTCCTGAGAATTCTTCTCCTGATATGCTTCTTCCTGGGAATCTTCCACAGGCAGGATGTCGGCCATGAAATCGGGATCATCCAGAATGCTCAGGTCAATGGGATCTTCCGTGGCAATGGGTGCATTATCGGAGGCGGTGTTTGCTGGGATATCCCATGCAGCAGGCTCCCCGGCGGGGGGATCCTGGGGTTCCGGATCTTCCGGGATAGTGGGTGCGGTATCGGCGGGGATGGATTCCGGGGCTTCCGGAACCTCCAGTTCTGCCATAGCGGGGGAGAGGTCATCCATTTCCAGGATCTCCGGGAACAGTTCCTGCTCCGGCTGATTGTTTTGCGTTTCGTCCATAGTTGGTTCCTCCTGATTAGCTCCGGATCACGATTTGGGATGCGATCCGGTCTGCTTCTGCCTGTCCCTTCAGGGCGGCAATGAGGGCCAGACCGAAGGGGATCGCGCAGCCGGCAGAGGTGCCGGTGATGAGCTTGCCGTCGGTAATGGCAGCGGCGTTGGAAATCATGTGGGCGGCGCCCATACTTTCCTCACAGCCGGGGTAGCAGGTGGCATTTTTGCCATCGCAGATGCCAAGATCGGCCAGTACCGTAGGTCCGGCGCAGATGGCGGCGGTGTACTTGCCCTGCTGGTAGGCGTAACGCACCACGTCCATGGCTTCTTTGCTTGCCCGGATGGAGGCAACGCCCCCAAGGCCGCCGGGGAGAATGACCATTTCCAAATCAGAAACGTTCAGATCCTTCAGCTCCATATCGGCTTCCACACCGATGTGGTGGCTACCGTAAACGGTCTTGCCGTTGATGCCAACGGTGGTGACTTCCAGACCGGCCCGGCGCAGCAGATCCAGGGGAGCAATGGCCTCGGTCTCTTCAAAACCGGTTCCCAATAACATGTAGATCATAGTGTATCCTCCAAACATGCCATAACATGGCGGTAAATTTCTTCGTGAATATCTGCAATGGAACGCATGGCACCATCCTGCACACACTGGATCACCGTCCAGCCGTAATACTGGGCAGCGGCTTTGCCGGTGCGGCGGCAGGTGGCTAGATAGTTCAGATCCTGCTCGTGGATATCGGCGGTGGTGTTGGTGTCGGCTTCCCGGCGGCGCATCATCTGCTCAGTAAAATCCGTGGGGACATCCAGATAGATCACCAAATCCGGCTCAGGCAGAGCCAGCTTGTCGTACTCAAAATCATAGAGCCATTTGAGGAAGTCCGCCTGCTTTTCTTCCGGCTCCTTGGATGCCTGATGGACGGCATTGGAGGTGGTATAGCGGTCACAGAGGATCAGACCACCCTTATCATAGTATTCGCCCCAGACCTTCTTATAGGAAGCATAGCGGTCAACGGCATAAAAAGCGGAAGCAGCGTAGGCATTCACATCCGAGGGACTGCTGCCGAATTCGCCGCCCAAGTACATGCGGATCAGCGCAGAGCTTGGCTGGCTATACTGTGGGAACACCAGCTTTTCAAAATGACGGTTTTCCCGGGTTAGCCGTTCGGTCAGATACCGAAACTGGGTGGACTTACCGGAACCGTCGGTACCTTCAATTACGATCAGTTTGCCCATAATGACTTCTCCTTACCATAGGGACATATTATCATAGCTTATAATATAGCATGATTTCCCGCATTTGTCCATAAAAAGCGTTTTTTCAATTCTTAATTTTCTGCTAACGGAAGAAGATAGTTGCAAAAATACGAAAGAAATGCTACAATATCCAAATGAATTCGATAGATAAAAGGAAAGAAATATATGGATGTAACATTTGAGAGCCTGGGTTTGAGCGAAAACATGCTCAAGGCTCTGGAAAAGAAGGGGTACGGGTATCCCACCACCATTCAGGCGGAAGCCATTCCGGAATTTATGCAGTGGAAGGATGTCATTGCCAAAGCCCCCACCGGCACCGGAAAGACCTTTGCCTTCGGCATTCCCATGATCGAGCATGTGGATCCGGAGCTGGAGGCAGTGCAGGGGCTGATTCTGGCCCCTACCCGGGAACTGGCCATTCAGATCGGTGACGAACTGCGGGGACTGCTGACTTACTATCAGGGCATCCGGGTGGCAGTGCTTTACGGCGGTGCCGGTATCGGTGCTCAGATCAAGCAGCTGGAGCGAAAGCCCCAGATCGTGGTGGCAACCCCAGGCCGCCTGATGGATCACTATAACCGGAAAACCATCCGCCTGGATAAGATCCAGACCGTGGTGCTGGATGAAGCAGACCGGATGCTGGATATGGGATTTTTCAAGGATGTGACCCGGATCATTGACAAGGTGAAAAACCGGAAGAATCTGGGCTTGTTTTCCGCCACCATTTCCCAGGAGGTCATGACGGTATCCTGGATGTACCAGCGGGACGAGGTGGAGATCACCGTGGAAGCCAAGCAGGAAGACCGGCCGGATATCGACCAGTTCAGCCTGAGCTGCACGCCCCTGGAAAAGGCGGAGACCACCCTGCGGCTGATCCGCAGCCAGGGCTATGAGCGGATGATGATCTTCTGCAACACCAAGCATATGTGCCAGCGGCTCAGCGACGAATTCCAGCGGGCGGGTCTGGACTGTGACTGTATCCACGGCGATATTCGCCAGAGCCAGCGGGAAAAGACTATGCAGCGTTACCGGGATGGAAAACTGGCAATCCTGATCGCCACGGATGTGGCCAGCCGGGGCATTGACGTGGACGATGTGGACTGCGTCATCAACTATGATATCCCGGAAGAAAACGAATACTATGTCCACCGCATCGGCCGTACCGGCCGGGCCAAGCGCAAGGGCGTGGCCTGGAGTCTGGTGAGCAACTTCCCGGAGAAGGCCAAGCTGGAGGAGATCTGCAAATTCTGCGATTTCACTGTGCGGCCCATGATACTGGGGGAGGATAATGTGCTGACGGAGGAAGTCGTGGTTCCCAAGGCACCCCCCAAAAGGAGATTCCGTTGACCGGGGCACAGCGTGGGTTTCTGCTGCTGAGCAGCCGGCTGGGAGACCCCCGCAGGGAACCGCTGTCTGCGGCGCAGTTGCGGACTCTGGCTTTCCGGGCAGGGCAAATGGAAGTGCCGGAAGATATCCGGGAGCTGACAGAAAAAGACCTGCAGGAGCTGGGCTATAATGAGATCATGGCCCGGCGGATATTGCACCTCCTGAATCAGGAGGAACTGCTGGAGGATTACCTGTCCCAGGCCAGATGGCGGGACTGTACCCCCATTACCCGCAATTCCCCCCAGTATCCGCCCTTGCTGCGCAGTCGCCTGGGTTGGGAAGCACCGGGATGCCTGTGGGCCAAGGGCGATTTGGATATTTTGAACCGGCCCGCCATTTCTCTGGTGGGAAGCCGGGATATTGATATGCGAAATCAGATGTTTGCCTCTTCGGTTGGCACCTATGCCGCCAGAAAGGGCTATGTTCTGATCTCCGGCAATGCCCGGGGGGCAGACCAAATCGCCCAGGAAAGCTGCCTCCGGGCAGGGGGAAAAGTCATCAGCATTGTGGCGGATGCCCTGAATATCCACCCGGAACGGGAAAATCTGCTGTTTCTCAGCGAGGAAGGCTTTGATGAAACCTTTACGGCGCCCCGTGCATTGAGCCGGAACCGCTGCATCCACACCATGGGGCAGATGGTCTTCGTGGCCCAGGCAGATTTGAAAAAAGGCGGCAGCTGGCATGGGGCAGCGGAGAATCTGCACTATGGCTGGAGCCCGGTGATCTGCTTCCGGGACGGAAGCGATTCCAGTAAGGCACTGGAAAAAATGGGTGCCTATCTGATCCGGCTGGAAGAATTGAAAGATTTTGAACTGTTCCCGGAAGAACAGATTGCATTCCCGGAGTTTGAAGAAGTGTGACAAAAAGGCGGGATAATTTGAAAACCAAAAAACGAATGATCCCCCTTCTGCTGGTGCTGCTGTTGGGGATGGTTCCCAAGGCAATGGCGGCGGAAACCAATACGGGTTACCACAAAGATATGTCTACCTGGATCCACAATGCCCAGTACCGGGAATATGTGGAAATGATGCTGGACTACCATGTGCGTACCAACAAAATGGTGCAGCAGGCACTGGATGGCGGCTTTGCGGCGGTGTTCCTGTTTGACGGCTGCTCGGACAATCTGGATGATCCGGAATTGTCAGACCTGCGGTATTACCGGGTCAGCGGTGTCTGCGTGGTGCTGAAAAAAGATAGTAGCGGCGAAATAAAAATGCTCTACTGCAACGACAATTGCAGCACCATTCCGGACAGACCCCTGGAATACGGTGCCTGGCAGCTGCCGGAGGTGGGCAAAGTCGGCCCGGCTACGGTATTTGACGGGACTTACCAGCTCTATTCCGTCCGGCACAAGGGGGCCTATGAAGCTCTTCATGTCCGCACGGAGTATCAGGATGGTTCCGTCGATGCGGTGTACATGACCCCGGAGGGGTATGTGACTTCGAGAGCCACAGAGATCAATGTTCACACCCGCACCAGTAACCATACCAGTGGCCGGGGCATGTGGTCTGCCGGATGCCCTCTGGTGGGCGGCGGCAAGGCAATGGAGTTCTGGAAACTGATGTATGCCACTTACTATACCACTTACGATACCTTCGAGCTGGATAATTTCGTCGGGGTGCTGACCATTGACCGGATGATGCTGATGGCGGAGCTGTACACCCTCTATGAAAATCCGGATGCGGTGGATCGTTTTCTGGCCGCCTCCCGGAAGATCCAGCCCCAGAGCTATTTGCAGCAGTGCACCGATGCGGACACCTGGCAGGAGCCGGTGACCATGAAAGCGGTGGCCGATACGGCCGTTATGACCCTGCCATGTAGCAATGAAACCGACGCCCGCTCCCGGGAGTCCGTGGCGGTATTGGAAGGAACGCAGCTGGAAGTGCTGGGCACCATCCGCAATTCCCGGGGAAATACCTGGTATCAGGTATCCTTTGAAGGCCGCAGCGGCTATATCTATCAGGATCAGGTTCAGAAGCTGGGACGCCTGGAATCTCTCTGGCAGAAGCTTTTCTCTTAAATCAGAAACAGTCCACCCGAAAAGGGGTGGACTGTTTTTTATATCAATTCCACTTTTGAAAGAGGAGGGATACATAAAAGGGTATCATTTTCAGATAAAGACATTCTGGATCAGCACCATATACACGATGGTACCACCGGCGATGCTGAGCAGCGTGTTTTTCTTCCATTTATGAAGAATCACGATGAAGATAATGGAAATAAGTTCTGGTATGCCGTGGTAGGCAGTGCTGACGGCATCTTTCAGACAATAAATCACCAACAGGCCGATAACGGCACTGGGTAAGACGGTTCCCAGATAGGTAATGCTCTTGGGAGGTGTTTTGTTTTCCGGGAAAATGAGAAATGGCAGAAATCGTGTCAGCATGGTTCCCAAAACCACGGCCAGAATTGTCAGGATACGTTGTGTTGTTGTCATTTGGATGCAACCTCCTTTTTCCGGCGAATCAGGATAAAGTAAAGGATAATGGACAGCATGGCCGGAATCATAAAATTCTCGCTGCCAAAAATCAAAAGGCAGAGAAGGGAACAACCCAATCCTGCCAGAGCGGAGCTGTGGTCGGTGGTATCCTCCCATTGGTTGAGAAACATCACCACAAACAGTGCCGTCATGACAAATTCGATTCCGGTGGTATTGAAATGGATGACATACCCCAGCAATGCCCCCAAAGTAGCCCCGGTCACCCAATAGAAGTGATTGAGCAGCGTTACAAAGAACATAAACCAACCCCTGTCAACATCCGGGGGAGAAATGGTACAGTTGATGGTAAAACTCTCATCACACATGCCATAGATCAGGTAGAACTTTTTGGGGCCGGTGTTTTGGAATTTTTCCAGCATGGAGATCCCGTAAAACAAGTGACGGGCATTGACCATGACAGAAAGCAGCAGCGCATGGAAGGGGTGGAAGGGGGACAACAGCAGATTTACCGTAACAAATTCCATAGAGCCTGCGAAGATAAACAGACTCATCAGCATGGGATACACAAAAGAAAACCCCTTGCTGCGCATCAGAAAACCATAGGATATTCCCAAAAATAGAAAGCCCACACAAATCGGCAGGGTGTAAGGCACAGCGGCTTTAAAAGCTTTTCGTTTCATATGCAGTCACCTCGGAATGGAAATGTAGTTAGGATTATACATTTTCAGACCAAAACTGTCAATAGGACAGGGGGCTTGACAAACCATTCTACGTAGTGTAGAATAAAGCTGTCTACAGATAGTAGAATAAAGGAGCGTGATACAAATGGCAGAATATCGGTTGGGAGAAATTGAATCCGTTTTTGCGGATATGATCTGGGAGCATGAGCCCATTCACTCCCGGGACTTAGCCCAGCTTGCGCTGGAAGGGCTGGATTGGAAGCGAACCACCACTTACACGGTGCTGAAGCGGCTCTGTGACCGGGGGCTGTTCCAGAATCAGGGAGGCACGGTGACATCTCTTGTCAGTCGGCAGGAGTTTTATGCCCTGCAAAGTGAACATTTCGTGGAAAAGAGCTTCGGCGGTTCGCTGCCCGCTTTTTTGGCGGCCTTTGGCAGCCGGAAGAAGCTGACGGATGCGGAAGTGGATGAAATTCAGGCACTGATCGATTCCATGCGGGGGTGAGTTTATGAAGATCCTGTTTACCCATATTCTGAACATGTCCTTTACCGCATCGGTGGTGATTTTGCTGGTGCTGGCCATGCGCTTTTTGCTGCGGCGGGAGCCGAAGATCTATTCCTATGCCTTGTGGGCGGTGGTGCTGTTTCGGTTGCTGTGTCTGGTGGCTCCAACCGGAGTGCTGTCTGCATTGTACTTTGCTAACGAAAAATCCGATAACTACACAAGAGTGGAACAGACAGCCTACGGCACACAAACCTTTGAAACCGAACGATACAGCACCATGAACTATATTCCGGCACAGATCATGATTGCGGAACAGGAGCCGGAGGACGTGGCGGAAGTGGAAAAGAGCTTTGACTGGAAAGCTATGGGTGCCTGTGTCTGGCTGATTGGGGCGGTTGGAATGGGATGTTCCGGCATGGTCAGCTTTTGGAAGCTGAAAAGACAGCTGTCGGAGGCCATCCACTGGAAGAAGGAAGTGTATTTGACCGACCAAATCGAAACACCCTTCGTGCTGGGGCTGTGGAAGCCGAAAATCTATCTGCCCATTGCGTTGGATGACTGGGAGCGGGTGTACATCCTTGCCCACGAGCGGCACCATATCCGCCGGGGGGACCCCATTTTCAAACTGCTGGCTTACATTGCCCTGTGCCTGCACTGGTTCAATCCGCTGGTGTGGCTGGCATTCCACTTGGCAGAGAAGGATATGGAAATGAGTTGCGATGAAGCCGTCATCCGCCGCCTTGGCCCGGAGATCCGGGCGGACTATGCCCAGTCCCTGCTGCGGCTGTCCACCGGACACCGGAAATTCACCGGAATGCCCCTGGCATTCGGGGAAGGGGATACCAAAGGAAGGGTGAAAAACATGGCGAGATGGAAAAAGCCCAGTGTATGGATGACGGTGATATGCCTGGTAGTTTGCTGTTATATTGGCGCAATATGCGCCCTGAATCCCAAGCAGGATGTACCGGATTTCCCCACGATGAATGGCCCGGTTAGTTGCGGTACCGGTGATTTGTATTATGAAGTTCCGGAGGGCTGCGTTATCGAACCCGCAGAACGTACGATCAAAGACTGCGGAAATACCCTGATTACGGACGGAACCAACACCATCGGTGGCGTGAATGTCTACAACGCCCCGGATATGACGCAAGAGGATTGGTGGACACAGCTGGGGTTGCAGGAATATGAAGACGGTACTCTGAGCTATTTCGGCTGCAACTGGGCTGGCGGTATTTATTCCGTAGAATTCTTCACCGAAATGCCGGAAGGCACGCCCCGGACGGTGGATCGGGATCATTACTTTTTCCTTTCCGAGGATGGCGCATACGTCTATGACATGTGGTTCGACCTGCTGACGGTGGATCCGGAAGTGAAGGAAGCCATTTTAAGCAGTGCCAACGTTGGCAGTCGGAAACCGGAGGAGGAAACGGAGTCTGCTGCCGGAATTCTCATAAAATATGTGGATTTCAGCATCATTCTCCCCAAGGGTATGGATTATGGAGATGGCCAAGATATCACTCTGGACGGAAAAACCGTAGGCGGTCTGAAACTGCGCCAGCAGGAGCAGGCCAACGATCCTAACATGTTCTCCCTGGAGTGGATGGAAGCACTTGGTATACCGGAAGCTTCCGACCCGCAAATGGGATATATGAGCGGCAGCTCTGAATATGCAGACTATGAGATCAACTACTTCCTGGATGTTCCGGTAGAGCGGGATGAAGCCGGCAATATCATCCCCAACGAGGAAGGAAACGCCGTGCTGGATCGGGAAGTGACCCACTACTTCTTTGTCAATGGTCTGGATGTGTATGACCTCTGGTTCTACAATAATCGACTGCCCGATACTGCAAGGGAAAGTGTGCTGAAAACCTGCGCCATTCAGGGCGTGACGGATATTGCTGCCATGGCAGACGCATTGGCGGAAGAAGAAAGTGCCTTGCAGCAATGCCGGGATGTGCTGACCAAAATTCAAAGCAGTCTTGGCTGTCGGATCGAAACAAAGCAGGAAAACGGCCGGTCTGCGCTGAATGATACCACCACCTTCACGGATTGGATCTACGGTGAGAATTGGATGCAGATCGCCCAGGTCCCGGAAAGCGGCGGCTCTTCCCTGTTCGGAAGATTGTTGGTCGATGGGGTACGATATGAATGCGATTCCATGATGCAATGGAAAGAAACCACCCGGCAGGATTCCGTAAAGCCCTGGCTGGCAAGATTCCAGTGGGACGATACCATTGTTGCCTATATGGATACCTCGACTCGGGAAGACGAGGTGACGGTGATGCTCCGGATCGATGAACCCTTCGCAGAAGGTTCCGACCAGCAACCCCATTATTTCGTCAGCTTTGAGTTTGATACGGATGGTGTATTCCGCAATGTGTACCTTCAGATAAACCTCTTTATGGACAATGAAGTTTACAGAACGGAATCTGTTGCTTCACTGGAGGCGGAAACGGTAAGAGCGGAAATGCAGGATCATCTCAAAGACACTTCCATCCAGATCGCTGCGGTGATTCCGAAAGCGGAAACCGGATTGAAAGTAATCAACGAAGAAACCATACTACAGCAATGTTCGGATGTCGTCACCTTGGTTCGCAATTCCGCCCGCCATCTTCACAGCGAAGCTATAGGCCCCGGTGAGGAGCGAACCGTTACGGATACCTACAAACTGACGAACGGGGAAGCTTTGAATGGGGATTGCCTGCATCTGGAAGTGGTGAATGGTGAGCGTCAGGAAGCCTTCCTGATGTTGGCGGAAGAAAATAAATTCTACCACGGGGAGAGAAGAACTGCAATGGCAGGAAGTCGGTTTCGAGGAATTTGTCTATCATCCGCAACAAGGCGTGCTGTTGGGTAAGACGTATATGCAGTTGATGACCTACGATGAAACCTTCACGAATAGCACGGGTAACTGCTATATGGTGACTTATCATGAACCTTATATGGAGGCAAGAGTAGGGACAGGCAATCAGGCGGAATCTTTCCAAATGGGCTTCCAATTTGATCAGCAGGGGAATTTCGTGGAGCTGCACATTTTGGATTATGACCAGGATGATGAGATCAACGTAACAGAATCCATTGTGTCACTGGGAGATGAAGAGTCCGTTCGCAAAGTCATTGATCAGGCATTGCAACAGGCACTGGCGCAGATCAACGGATAAATACAAAAAAATCCACCGTATGACGAACTATCATACGGTGGATTTTGTTATACGATCATTACAGCACAAACTGGCAGACACAGAAGGCAGCGTAGATGCACAGCAGCAGGATGCCCTGCCAACGGCTCAGCTTCTTCCTGGTCAATGCGGGGAAGATCATCAGAGACATGACCAGCAACATCACGGGGATGTCGAAGACCAGGCTCAGGTTCAGGCCGGTGTCCAACAGGGTGTTCTCCACGGGGACATCGAAGGGAGCCAGAGACACAGCCACGCCGGAGACCAGCACCAGATTGAACACGTTGGCACCGATGACATTGCCCACGCCCAGGGAAGCGTGACCGCTGCGCAGACTGGTGATGGTGGTGACCAGTTCTGGCAGGGAAGTGCCCAGAGCCACGAACAGCAGAGCCACGACGGTTTCGGGAACACCCAGACCGATGGCGATGATCTGGCCGTGCTCCACCAGAAGGTTAGCACCAACGGCGATAACGGCGGCACCAACCACCAGCAGCACCAGTTCCATGAACAGGGTGCGGGGCTTGGACTCGCCTTCTTCTTCCTCGGATTCCACTTCGTCGGGGTGCTTCATGCCGTTACGGACGGTCAGGTACAGGTAGCACACGAAGATGACCAGCATGACAAAGCCCATCCAGCGGGGGAAAGTGCCCAGACCGTAAGCTGCCAGGCAGTAGATGGCGGCAGAGCCAAAGAAGAAAATGGCGGGGGTCTTCATGGAGTGGACATTCACGGGGCCGGGGTTGCAGGTGATGGAAATGGCGGCGATTAGTGCGGTGTTGCAGATGATGGAGCCGATGGCATTGCCATAAGCCATAGCGCCGGAGCCCTGCAGTGCGCCGGTGGTGGAAACCATGACCTCGGGCAGGGTGGTGCCAATGGAAACAACGGTGGCGCCGACGACGATATCGGGCAGGTTGAAGCGCTTGGCAATGCCGGTGGCGCCGTCAACGAACCAGTCGCCGCCCTTGATCAGCAGAACCAGACCAATGGCAAAGAACAGGATGGACTTGAGCATGTGGAATTTCTCCTTCGTTTTATAATTTTATTGGCGGATTACCAAATAAATACGGAAAAGAAAACAACCTGTACAGATCCAATGGGAAATGTCAGGCTGCCGGAGTTAGTGTGGCTTTACCAAAACTTTGCTTTTCTTAACCATAATTTAACATGGGAAAAGGGGATTGTCAAGAGTTCAGATAAAATAAATATCAGCGAAAACGATTGCGTAAAAATCGACAGGATCTTTTATTCCGGTATGCTACTATTTTCCCGGGAGGGATACCAATGAAAACACTGATGAAGGATATGGCTTCGGCCATTTTACTGGGGATTTTGCTGCCCGGTGTGATCTTGAACACGGCGGTGGTTTTATCGCATTGGAAGGAACAGACCCAATTGGTGACGGTCACCACCCCGACAGAGACAGAGCCACCGTCACAGGCCATGCACCTGCGCCGGGAGGACGGCAGCGTGGAAGAAATGGAGCTGGAACAATATCTGGTTGGCGTGGTGCTGGCGGAAATGCCGGCATCTTTTGAATCGGAAGCATTGAAGGCTCAGGCGGTGGCGGCCAGAACCTACACCTGGAAGGCAGGCCAAACCGGCGGAAAGCATGGTGACGGCAGCGTTTGCACTCAATCTTCCTGCTGTCAGGCTTATCTGTCACCAGAAGCGTACCTTGAAAAAGGTGGAATGGAAGCGGATTTGGAAAAAGTACGCCAAGCCGTCCGGGATACGGCGGGGGAGTGTCTGTATTATGAAGGGGAACTCATTGAAGCAACTTACTTTTCTTCTAGCGGTGGCCGGACGGAGGGCGCGGTGGCGGTTTGGGGGACGGACTATCCCTATCTGCGCTCTGTGGAAAGTCCGGAGGTAGCGGAAACCGGGAGTGTTGTTACAATGTCATCGGAGGAACTGGCAAATCGATTGGGGTTGGAATCTTCGGAACTTGTATTTGGAGAAACCACCTATACTTCTGGCGGTGGTGTGGCGACCATGGTGATCTGCGGCAAAACCTATTCCGGGACGGAGCTGCGGAGCCTTCTGGGGTTGCGGTCAACGGCCTTTACCGTCTCAGTGGCAGGAAGTGTGGTGACCATTACCACCAAAGGCTATGGCCATCGGGTGGGCATGAGCCAGTATGGCGCCGATGCCATGGCCGTGACAGGGAGCACCTACCGGGAGATTTTGGCACACTACTACCCGGGGACGGAAATCAAAGGAATTGGATGAAAGCTGCCTTGCCGGGCAGCTTTTTTCTTGACGTGGGTGCAATACTGTGTTATATTGTAACTACTTAGCAATGCTAAATGGTTAGGAGGGGCGAAATGGAAGACAGATTTTCCCAACAGCTGAAAAAAGGTGTGCTGGAAATGCTGGTGCTGGAGCTGATCTGTCAGGAGCCTACCTATGGCTATGAGCTGATCTCCCGGCTGAAAGAACAGTCCGCCGGTCGATTTGCCCTGAAAGAAGGAACGCTGTATCCCATTTTGTACCGTTTGGAGGACGACGGCCTCATCGAAGCGAAGTGGTCTCAGGGCCAGGGGAGAACGGCACCGAAGAAGATGTATGCGCCAACACCGGCGGGGATCCGGGAGAATCAACGCAGAAAGCAGATCTGGCTGGAATTTTCCCAGACAGTTGCCCAATTCTTGACAGAGGAGGAATAACAAAATGACAGACAGAGAAAAGAAAATGAAACGGTATACCAACGCCGTGGAGCGGCATCTGAGGCTGTCGAAGGAGAGCCGCAACCGGGTCATGTGCGATTTTATCAGTTCCATTACCGCCCGGCGGGAAGCGGGAATGACCGATGAAGCGATTTTTGCCGAGCTGGGAAATCCCAAGCAGGCGGCTGCGGAACTGAATGAACAGATGAAGGAATTTACCTACCGGAAAAGTCCCTGGCGGTTTGTGGGGTTGGTAGTGGCGCTTTATGCCCTTTGGCGATTGCTGGCGGCGGGCATATCTTTGGGCATATTGTGGCGTTTAACGCACCAAAATTCCGCAGCCATCGGCATCATCGGCGGGGCAGACGGCCCCACGGCGATATTTTTGACGGCCACCATTCCTGCCTGGACGAAAGTCTTGTTGATGGTAGTGTGTCTGGTGCTGGGAATTTGGGTTTATCGGCGGCTGTGCCGGTGCAGGAAGAAATAGGAATGCAGAATCCGGAGGATTTTACGAAAAAACTCTTGTAATTTACGGCTTTACATGGTAAGATGTAGCTTGATTTCAAAATGAAGCAAATACCATTAGGAGGACATATATGGGCAAACGGGGCCGTTTTGAGCAAGTCAAGCAAAAGAAAACCGGCAAAAAGAAGACGGTTCTCATCGTTTTGGGCGTGGTGTTGGCAATTCTTGTTGCCGCTGTGATCGCTGCCGTCTGTTATTATAATGCATTTTTGAATAAGATCCCCCGGGCGGAACATGAAGAGAAAGTGGTTTCTCAGGAAGAGATCGATGCCATTTTGAATTTTGAACGGGGAGATTCTGTGGAGACCACGGTATCGGTTACCACAGAAGCTACCGTGGAAGAAACCACAGTGGCTACCGAGCCCGCTGTCCAGACTGCGGAAGATATCACCAATATTCTGGTTATTGGCGATGCATCCCGTGGCGGTGGTGAAGAGTCTCACATGGCAGATACTATGATCCTGGTGTCGGTGAACAAGTTCACCAAGACCATCACCCTGACTTCCTTCCTGCGGGATACCTATGTAAAGCTGCCTGACTTCCGGGATTCCTCCGGAACGCTGCATACCTGCGGCAGAAACAAGCTGACCACCTGCTACGCACTGGGCTATGCCTGGGGCGGCACGGCAGATGCTATGGATATGCTGGATCAGTGCCTGTATGAAAACTTTGGCATTGAAGTGGACTTCAATGTGGAAGTCGGTTTTGAAGGCGTGGAGCAGATCGTCAACTACTTCGGTGGTCTGGAATTTGACCTGACCCAGGAGGAAGCGGATTATCTGAACGCCGATGACAATTACGTCATGTACGAAGTCCATGCCGGTCCTCAGGTGCTGGATGGTCTGGCAACCCTGTCTTATGCCCGTATGCGGAAGGCTTCCGGTGACAATGACAGCGATATCAAGCGTACCAGCCGCCAGAGAGTGGTGCTGGAGAAACTGCTGGACAAAGTCAGAGATGCTGACATTGCCGGCCTGAAGCGACTGATGGATGACTTCATGGAGTATATCGTGACGGATATGACCAATGCAGACATCACTAAGTGCATGGTGGACATCTTCCCGCTGGTGGCGGATCTGAACCTGGAGCAAGGCACCTGCCCTGTGGAAAGCACCTACTGGGGAGAAGGAGTGGATATGGACGGATTCACCTCTTACGTTCTGAAGTTTGATGAGGGTCAGAACAAAAAGCTGATGAAGGCCATTACCGAAGGCGTTGCTGTAAACTAAGCAAATAACCCACCGCCGCTGCGAAAAGCAGCGGCGGTTTTCTGTTACACAAAATTCATGATGTATCAATTGCATATTTCAGGAGAATGTGCTATACTGTACTTAACTATACACCCGGAGGCGTTTATGACAGAATTGACTGCGTTTCAGCGGAAAATCTCCGCTTTTTTACCGGAAATCCAACTGCGTTTTCAGGAGCCTATGGCAAAACATACTTCCTTCCGCATTGGCGGCGGGGTGGAGGTCATGGCTTTTCCCAAATCGGAAGCCGAACTGGTAAAAGTACTGGAAGTGTCCGTTTTATTGGACATAAAACCTGCTATTCTGGGAGCCGGAACCAATGTGCTGGCCCCGGACGAAGGCATTTCCGGGCTGGTGATCTGCCTGAAAGACTGCCTGGACGGCATAGAGCAGCTGGATAAGACCCATATTCAGGTCAAAGCTGGTGTGACCATGAGCCGGGCGGCGGTGTTTGCTGCCAATCTGGGACTGTCGGGGCTGGAATTTGCCCATGGCATTCCCGGAACCGTCGGCGGCGGTGTCTATATGAACGCCGGTGCCTACGGTGGAGAGATCAAAGATGTCTGTGAATCAGTAATGGTAATGGACCGGCAGGGAAAGATCCGGACGCTGTCCAACGGAGAAATGGGCTTTTCTTATCGCCACAGTGTGCTGGAAGAAACAGAAGATATTGTGGTCAGCGCCGTATTTTGCCTGACACCGGCTGCCCCGGAGGCTATCAAGGCAAGAATGAAGGAATTGATCGGCAAGCGTTCCGCTTCCCAGCCGTTGGATCTTCCTTCGGCAGGTTCCGCCTTTAAGCGCCCTGTGGGAGGCTATGCAGCTGCCCTCATCGAAGAAGCGGGGCTGAAAGGTTATCAGGTGGGCAATGCGGGGATTTCTGCCAAGCATGCCGGATTTGCCGTAAATCTGGGCGGTGCCACGGCAGAAGATGTGAAGGTGCTGTTGCGCCAGGTTTCGGACAGAGTTTATGAAAAATCCGGCATCCGGCTGGAGCCGGAAATCCGGATCTGGTAAGCATCAGAAGGGAGAGAGAATATGGCGGTATCCTTCTCGTCTGCGGCGAAGGAAGAAATTTGCCGGAATCTGCCCCAAAAGCAATGCTGTGCTTTGGCGGAGTGCTTCGGTATTCTGCTGTACGGCAACAGTTTTTCGGCGGAAAATATCAGGATCATCACAGAAAGCCGGGAATTTGCCTATATATTGCCAAAACTATTTAAAAAAGCTTTCGATATTTCCTTTGACAGTTACCCCAGTCTGGCGGCACCGGGAAAACTGGTATTTCAAATCTGGGATCCGGATAAGATCGGACAGATCATGGAGGCTTATGGCTTCGAAATCGGCCAGACCCTTTCTGTCCATGTCAATTATCCGGTGGTGGAGGAAGAATGCTGCAAGACGGCCTTCCTTCGTGGAGCCTTTCTGGCCGGTGGCAGTGTCACGGATCCCGGAAAGGGATATCATATGGAAATTGCTACCACTCACCAGAGTGTGGCACGGGAAACCAACATCCTCTTCCGGGAAGTCATGCAGTTCCCACCAAAAACCGCAGCCAGAGGTGGTGGCCAGGTGCTGTATCTGAAGCAGAGCGAGCAGATCTCGGATTTTCTGACCTGCCTGGGAGCACCGGTGGCAGCCATGGGCATTATGGAGGCCCGGCTGGAAAAGGAACTGAACAACAAGGTCAACCGTCGGTGCAACTGTGACGAAGCCAATACTTCCAAAGTGGTGGAGGCAGCCCAGGAGCAGCTGGCAGCCATCCGGAAACTGCGGGAAACAGGGAGTTTTGAAAAACTTCCACCCAAAATGAAACAGGCGGCTGTGGTCCGGGAAGAAAATCCCTTCGCATCCTTAAGCGAACTGGCAGCGCTGGTGGAGCCGCCGATTACCAAACCTGCCATGAATAACCGGATGAAAAAGCTGGTGTTGATGGCGAAGGAGGGGAAAGTATGAGTTTTGCCCATTTGCATGTCCATACGGAATACTCTCTGCTGGATGGTGCCTGCCGGATCGACCGAATCATGGACCGGGTCAAGGAGCTGGGACAGACGGCCGTGGCCATTACGGATCACGGTGTTATGTATGGCTGTATTGACTTTTACAAAGCCGCCAAAGCGGCCGGGGTGAAGCCCATCATCGGCTGCGAGGTCTATGTGGCCCGGCGAAAAATGGAGGACCGGGTCCACGGTATCGACAATGATCCGCACCATCTGGTTTTGCTTTGCAAGGACAGAACGGGATATGAAAATCTGTGCTATCTGGTATCCGAAGCCCATATCCATGGCTTCTACGGAAAACCCCGTGTGGATCTGGATCTGCTGCGGGAGCACCATGAGGGGCTCATCGCCACTTCCGCTTGCTTGGCCGGTGGTGTGGCTCAATACCTGATGGAAGAAGCTTACGATAGTGCTAAAGAATACGCCCTGAAGCTGGCGGATATCTTTGGAGAAGACAACTTCTATCTGGAATTGCAGGATCACGGCATTGAAGAGCAGCGGCCTGTTAATCAGGGGCTTCTTCGGATGGCCCGGGAGACAGGACTGCCGCTGGTGGTGACCAACGATGCCCACTATTTGCGGAAAGAGGATGCCAAAATGCAGGATGTTCTGCTGTGCATCCAGACTGGCAAAACCGTGGACGAACCCAACCGGATGAAGTTTGCCACCGAGGAATTTTACTTAAAAAGCGAAGAAGAACTGCACTCCCTGTTCCCGGGATGTGACGAAGCTTTTGAAAATACGGGAAAAATCGCCGACCGGTGCAATCTGGAGTTTACCTTCCATGAGTACCATCTGCCGTCCTTCCCGGTGCCGGAGGGATATACCAATGAGGAATACTTCCGGGAACTGTGCTACAACGGCTTCCGGGAGCGGTATGAAGATCCCCCCCAGGAATATATTGACCGGCTGGAATACGAGATCGGCGTTATCAGCCGGATGGGGTATGTGAACTACTACCTCATCGTCTGGGATTTTATCCGCTATGCCAAGGAGCAGGGGATCCCGGTGGGCCCCGGACGTGGTTCCGGTGCGGCTTCCATCGTGGCGTACTGTATGCACATCACGGAAGTAGATCCCATGAAGTACGCCCTGATCTTTGAACGGTTCCTGAACCCGGAACGGGTCAGCATGCCGGACTTTGATACGGACTTCTGTCAGGAGCGCCGGGGCGAGGTCATTGAGTACGTCATGCGCAAGTATGGCTCCGACCATGTGGCCCAGATCGCAACCTTCGGCACCATGGCTGCCCGGGGTGCCATCCGGGATGTGGGCCGGGCTCTGAACTTCTCCTACGCAGAAACCGACGTGGTTGCCAAGCTGGTGCCCGGGACTCCCCATATTACCCTGGAAGAAGCTCTGCGGGTCAGCCCAAAATTGAAAGAAATGTATGATGGAGATGAAAGGGTGCGAACCCTCATTGACACGGCCAGAGACTTGGAAGGTATGCCCCGGAATTCCTCTACCCATGCCGCCGGTGTGGTCATCACCGCCCAACCGGTGTACAGTTATGTGCCATTGTCCCGGAACGATGATACCATCGTGACCCAGTATACTATGACCACCATTGAGGAACTGGGTCTGCTGAAAATGGATTTTCTGGGCCTGCGGAACCTGACGGTGATCCGGGATGCGGAGCAGCAGATTCAGAAACTCCAGCCGGATTTTTGCATGGACAAAGCTCCGGATGACGACCCGGAGACCTTCCGGATGCTGACGGAAGGCAAGACCCAGGGCGTGTTCCAGCTGGAATCCACCGGCATGACCGGTGTTTGTGTCAGCATGAAGGCCAGTTCCATTGAGGATATCACGGCAATCGTGGCACTGTACCGCCCCGGCCCCATGGATTCTATTCCCAGATTTATCGCCAATAAACTGGATTCCCGGAAGGTTACCTATAAGACTCCTTTGCTGGAGCCGATTCTGAAAGTTACCTATGGCTGTATCGTCTATCAGGAGCAGGTCGTTGAGATCTTCCGGTCTCTTGGCGGTTATACCATGGGGCAGGCGGACAACATCCGCCGGGCCATTTCCAAAAAGAAAATGAAGATCATTGCCGAAGAACGGCAGGTCTTTGTCTATGGCGACCCGGAACAGGGAATCACCGGCTGTATCGGTCATGGAGTGCCGGAAGCGGTGGCCCAGTCCATTTATGACGAGATCGTGGATTTTGCTAACTACGCCTTTAACAAGGCCCATGCAGTGTGCTATGCTGTGGTTGCCTATCAGACGGCCTACCTGAAATGCCATTACCCCAGGCAATACATGGCGGCGCTGATGACCTCAGTGCTGGATTCTGCCACGAAAATCTCCGGCTATATCGCCGAATGCAAGGAAATGGGCATTGCGGTGCTGCCGCCGGATATCAACCGCTCGGAAGATCACTTCACCGTGGAAGGGAATGCCATTCGTTTTGGCCTCGGTGCCGTGAAAAACATTGGCCGGGGACTGATTCGCACCATGGCCCGGATCCGGGAAGAAGGCGGCCCATTCAAATCCCTGGAAGATTTTATCGAACGGATGGGTTCCGGGGAGCTGAACAAACGGGCCGTGGAGAATCTCATCAAATGCGGCGCGGCAGACTGCTTTGGCTACAACCGCAGTGAGCTTTTGGCGGTATACGAATCCATGATGGATGCCATTGCTTCCTCCCGGAAGAAGAATCTGGAAGGGCAAATGGGATTGTTTTCCATGCTGGAAGAGGAAGATGCTTCGGCCCAGATCCCGATCCCGAAATTGCCGGAGATGCAAAAGTCGGAGCTTCTGGCCCTGGAGAAAGAGACTACGGGCATTTATATTTCCGGCCATCCCATGGACGATTACCGGGTCTACCTGCGCAATACCCATGTGGTGCCCATCGGAAAGCTGCTGGAAGAGGACAACGGCTTTGCCGATGACCAGATCATCAGTGTGGCGGGCATCGTCCAGAGCGTGAAAATGAAAACAACCCGGAACAATTCCATGATGGCCTATATCACTGTGGAGGATGATACCGCAGCCATTGAGATGCTGGCCTTTTCCAATGTACTGGGCCAGTATGGCGGCTATCTCCGGGAGGGCAGCCCTGTGGTCATTGTGGGACGTCTTTCCCTGCGGGAGGATAAAGAGCCCCAGATCGTGGTGAACCGGGCAAGACCCATGTCGGATTATGCCAACGGAAATCCGGAGCCACCATCCGGTGGGCGTGCGCAAATCCGCAGCGGTACCCTCTATCTGCGGCTGCCCAGTGAAGACGATCCGGTTTTCCGGAAGGTAAAGGCTATTTTGAACATGTTCCCCGGAGAAAGCAACGTGGTGCTGTATTTTGCGGATACCAAACTCCGCCGGGGCACCCGGGCTCAGCTGCGGGAAACTATGCTCAACGAGCTTAAAAATGTACTGGCGGAGGGAAATGTTGTGATAAAATAACTTTCCTTTTGCAAATATTTGTGCTATAATGAGTGTTTGAAAGGAGTGAATGCCGTGATACGGAAATTCCAGATGCTGCTGCTCCTGCTGGCGGCATTGCTCTTAAGCGGTTGCACCATGCGTACGGTGGAGCAGATGTATACCCCGCCCAAGCGGTCGGAGGAATATAAGGAGCTTCAGGAAGCCATTGATACGGCTATGTACGGCCTGACTTTCTGCTCTCCCCAGTCCGGAGAGAATCAGCAGACGGTGCAGATGGCGGACCTGGATGGCGACGGTCAGGATGAATACTTGGTCTTTGCTAAGGGAGCATCGGAAAAACCGTTGCAGGTGCTGATCTTCAAACAGGATGAAGACGGCTATGTGCGCACCATGGATACCATCGGCTGTAACGGCCTGTCCTTTGAACAGGTGGAATATGTGGAATTTGACGATTATCCCGGCTGTGAGCTGGTCATGGGTATCCAGGTCAGCGATCAGGTCATGCGCAGCATTGCGGTATACAGTTTCCACAGCGGAGATGCCGAGCAGATCCTGCTGAACGCCTATTCCAAATTTCTGACCTGTGATCTGGACGTGGACGACAAGAAAGAACTGATGGTATTCCGTCCCGGGGAAGCGGAAATGGACCGTGGTATGGCGGTGCTTTACAGCTTCCAGGACGGGGAGATCCGCCGCAGTGTGGAAACGGAATTGTCGGAATCTCCGGAACAGATCCGCAGACTCCACAGCGGAAAGTTGCAGGGCGGTACGCCGGCGGTATTTGTTGCCAGCGCCACCGGAGAAAATGAGATTGTCACGGATATCTTTGCCCTGATTGACGGGAAGCTGACCAATATTTCCTTCTCCACAGAAGCGGATATCAGCATCCGCACCTTGCGAAACTTCTATGTGTATGCCGAAGATATCGACGGGGACGGGGTCATGGAACTGCCCAGCCTGATCACCATGAAACCCGTAACGGTGTGGCAGGATGAAGAACAGAAATTTCTGCTTCGCTGGATCGCTATCGATCCGGAGGGGTGGGAGATAGATAAGCTGGTCACTTACCATGATTACATCGGCGGCTGGTACCTCCAGCTGGATGGTGACTGGGCCAGCCGGGTATCCGTGAATCAGAACGGCAGTGTCTATACGTTCTATGTCTGGGATGAATCCTATGATATGGCAACGGAATTGTTTACGGTGTACCTTTTGAACGGTGTCAACCGGGATGCGGATACCACCACAGATGGCCGGTTCCCTCTGTATCGGGCGGAGGCTGTGGCCTATGCGGCAAAGCTTGCCGATGGTGCGGTGGAATACGATATTACCGAGGAGTATCTGACAGAAAGTTTCCGGCTGATCCGGCAGGATTGGCAGACGGGATTGACTTAACAGAAGAGGTAGAAGCATATGAAAAAAGTACTGATTATGGAAGACGAACTGAATATCCGCAGTTTCGTGGTGATCAACCTGCGCCGTGCCGGCTATGATGTCATCGAGGCAGGGGACGGCCAGCAGGCCCTGGATGCCATTGCGGCCAATCCGGATGCTGGTGTTGCCATTCTGGATATCATGGTTCCCGGGGATATAGACGGATTTGAAGTCTGCCGCCGGATCCGGGCTACCAACAAGCAGATGGGCATTATCATGCTCACGGCCAGAACCCAGGAAATGGACAAAGTTACCGGCCTGATGACCGGTGCGGATGATTATGTGACCAAGCCTTTCTCTCCTGCGGAGCTCACCGCCCGGATCGATGCCCTGTACCGCCGCATCGGCGGGGATGCCAATGCCAGCTCGGAGCTGCTGACCCAGGGTCCCTTCGTTATGAATACCCGGAATCACACCCTGGAAAAGAACGGCAACCGTGTGCGCCTGACCCAGGTGGAGTACGCCATTTTGAAGCTGTTCATGCAGAACCCTGGCCGTGCCCTGTCCAGAGAGGATATCCTCTCCGCAGTCTGGGGCCGGGACTATGAGGGGGAACTGAAGATCGTGGACGTGAATATCCGCCGCCTGCGCATCAAGATCGAGGACGATACTGCCAACCCCACCTACATCACCACGGTTTGGGGTCTGGGCTATAAGTGGGGCGCATAAGGCAAATGGATATCCGTTCCTTTTTTCGGGAGAAGCGGGAAGCTTTTTCCGGGATCCAGGTGGGTGGACTGCGGAAGCGGTGGCTATTGAATACGGCCAGCGTGGTAACGGCCCTGGGGCTTGTGTGCGTGCTGGCGGTGACAGCTTCCTTTGCAGCCTACTACTATTCCAATATGGAAGCGGATCTGAAATACCGGGCCCGGTCCACCACGGATTTTTTTGCCGACTATGTGGATCAGACCTACAATGAATTTTACCAATCCTGCATTACCTATGCCCAGACCTTTGAGGAAAAGGATATTCTGGAGCTGCAGTTTATCAACAAACAGGGGGAACTGGTGGCCTCTTCCTACGGCCAGTGGGCAGGCAAATCTCCCAATACCCCGGAGATCCAGGAAGCGGTGGCAAACCGCTATCCCGTTCCCTATGTGGGCCGGGATCCTATCACCAACGAGCGGATCATGGCGGTATCCAGCCCGATGATCTTCTCCAATGGGGAAGTGATCGGCGTCCTGCGTTATGTGACCTCTACCCGATTGGCAGATGAACAGATCGTCATGGTGGGTGTTGTCAGCATGTTGGGATTTCTGGTGGTTTTGGCGGTGGTCATGTTCAGCAGTAACTACTATCTGCGCTCCATTATGAATCCCGTTGCGGAAATTTCCGAAAAGGCCAAGCGCATTGCTTCCGGCAGCTATGGCGTTCAGATCAAAACCCCTTACCGGGATGAAATCGGCGAGCTGGCGGAGACCATCAACGAAATGTCCAGTAAAATCGCCCAGAACGAAAAGATGCAGGCGGAATTCATCTCCCAGCTGTCCCATGAACTGCGTACTCCCTTGACAGTCATCAACGGCTGGAGCGAGACATTGCTGGCAGATGAAAATATGGATGCGGATACCCGGCAGGGCATGAAGATCATTTCCAGCGAAGCCAAACGCCTGACGGAAATGGTCATGGATCTGTTGGACTTTACCCGGATGCAGGACGGCCGGATGACTCTGGCGGTGGAACCGACGGATATTCGGGCGGAATACGAAGATACGGTCTTCATGTACGGCAGCCGTCTTGCTCAGGATGGCATCCAGCTGAACTACATGGAAAATGACGAGGACATTCCGGAAATTCCCTGCGATCCCCAGCGGCTGCGGCAGGTGTTCCTGAACATTCTGGATAATGCGGCCAAGCATGGCGGTGCCGGCAAGCGTATTGATACGGAAATGCACTACGAAGAGGATGAAGTTGTGGTGCGGATCCGGGACTATGGTCCCGGCATTCCGGAGGACGAGATCCCTCTGGTGAAAAAGAAATTCTACAAGGGCAGTTCCAGCGTCCGGGGAACCGGCATTGGTCTTGCGGTCTGTGATGAGATCGTGGAAATGCACGGTGGCACCCTGACCCTGGAAAATGCCGAAGGCGGCGGTACTCTGGTGATGGTTCGCCTCCCTGGCGCCCATTGATTTTAGCGATTTGGAGATACAAGTTCTATGGCAAACGAAAAGCCCCAGTGCTGTGAAAAATTCAAAACATCCATCGGCGGTCAGGCATTGATCGAAGGCATTATGATGCGTGGTCCCCAGAAGGACGCTGTTGTCGTCCGGGGAAAGGACGGCCTTACCATTGAGGTAAGTGACCGGAAAGTGAATCCTCCCGGAAGTTTCAAAACCTGGCCTTTTTTCAGGGGAATGTTCAGCTTCTTTGATTCTCAGGTCACCGGCGTGAAGGCGCTGATGCGCTCTGTGGATCTGGCACCCGAGGAATATCAGGAAGAGCCCAGTAAGTTCGATGCCTGGCTGGAAAAAAAGCTGGGAAATGAGAAGTTCCAGCAGACCATTATCGGCATTGCCGTGGCTATGGGTCTGGGACTGTCCATCGGACTGTTTTTCCTGCTGCCTATGGTCATCGGCGGCTTCTTCGATGGGATCGTCCATTCCAATCTGGGCCTGAACCTGATCGAGGGCCTGATCCGCATGGTGATTTTTATGATCTACATGCTGGCTGTCTCCCGGATGAGTGAAATGCGGCGGGTATTCTCCTACCATGGTGCGGAGCATAAGACCATTCGCTGCTATGAAGCGGGGTTGCCCCTGACGGTGGAAAATGTCCGTCCCCAAACCCGGCTGCACCCCCGCTGCGGCACCAGTTTCCTGCTGGTGGTCATGGTGATCTCCGTTCTGGTGTTCAGTGTGGCATCCTCGGGACTTTTGGCCTTGTTCCCGGCACTGGAAAGTATCCGGGGAACCTTCGGCTACCGGATGCTGATGATCGCTTTTAAGCTGTTGCTCCTGCCGGTGGTGGTGGGCATTACCTATGAGATCAACCGCTGGTGCGGCCGTCATGACAACCGGCTGTCCAGAGTGCTCTCTGCTCCCGGAATGTGGATGCAGAATTTTACAACCTGTGAGCCGGATGATTCCATGATCGAAGTGGCCATCACTGCGGTAAATGCGGTACTTCCCGAAGAGGAGGGCTCCGACAGATGGTAAAGCAGTACGGTCAGCTGTATCAGGACACCCGCCGGGCACTGCTTGCCACGGAAGAAGTGCAGGATGCCGGTGTGCTGGCAAGAATGCTGATTTGCCATTATTCCGGAAAGAGCCAGGCGGATTTTCTGGCAGACCGGGATCTGTATGCTTCGGAAAAAATCGTTTCCGATGTGGAAGCCGGTTTACAGCGATTACTGACCGGAGAACCCATTGCTTATATTCTGGGACAGTGGGAATTCTATGGCCTGCCGCTGCATGTCAATTCCCATGTGCTGATCCCCCGGGACGATACCGTTGCCGTTGCGGATCTGGTCATCCACCAGGCACTGTTTTTGCAGCAGGATCCCCGGATTTTGGATCTGTGCTGCGGCAGCGGCTGCATCGGTCTGGCAGTAGCCAGCCGGGTGCCGGATGCCAGGGTGACGCTGGCGGATATCAGCAAGGATGCTTTGGCGGTGGCAAAGGAAAATGTGGCACTGAATAAGCTCAGTGGCCGGGTTCGCTGCGTCAGTGCCAATGCCTTGGAACCGGCACCGGCATTCTTGGGAAAGTATGACCTGATCGTTTCCAATCCCCCCTATGTGACGGGGCAGGAAATGACAGAACTGCCCAAAAGTGTGGCAGATTTTGAGCCCCATCTGGCGCTCTACGGCGGCGAAGATGGACTGGATTTCTATCGTTCCATTGCGGTGAACTTTGCCTCCGCCCTGAAGCCCGGGGGATACCTGTGCTTTGAGATCGGCGAGCAGCAGATGGAAGATGTCTGCCGGATTTTGGAAGAAAACGGATATCAAATTTTGGAACGTTCCAAAGATTATAACAATAGAGACAGAGCCGTACTGGCCCAGTATGGCGGAAAGGATGAGGACTAATGGCAACAAAGAAAACCACTTATGAAGCACCTTCTCCCGCATCAGATAAGAAAAAGGCACTGCAAACGGCTCTGAGCCAGATCGACAAGAATTTTGGCAAGGGTACCGTCATGCGTCTGGGCGACCGTCCGGAAATGAACGTGGAGGCCATCCCCACCGGCTCTCTGGCGCTGGATGCTGCATTGGGAATCGGCGGTGTGCCCAAGGGCAGAATCATTGAGATCTACGGCCCCGAATCCTCCGGTAAGACCACCCTGGCCCTGCACATTCTGGCAGAAGCCCAGAAGCGGGGGGGCGAAGTGGCCTTCGTGGACGCAGAACATGCGCTGGACCCCATTTACGCCGCCGCATTGGGCGTAGACACGGACAATCTGCTGGTGACCCAGCCGGATACCGGTGAGCAGGCTTTGGAGATCACCGACGCTCTGGTGCGCTCCGGTGCCGTGGATGCCATCGTGGTGGACTCTGTGGCTGCTCTGGTGCCCAAGCAGGAAATTGAAGGCGAAATGGGCGATACCTTCGTGGGCTTGCAGGCAAGACTTATGTCTCAGGCTCTGAGAAAGCTGGCCGGTACCATCGCCAAGACCAACTGCGTGGTCATCTTTATCAATCAGCTGCGTATGAAGATCGGTGTCATGTATGGTAACCCCGAGACCACCACCGGCGGTAACGCCCTGAAGTTCTATTCTTCCGTCCGTCTGGATGTCCGCCGCATTGAATCCATCAAGGAAGGTGGCAACGTCATCGGTAACAAGACCCGGGTCAAGGTGGTCAAAAACAAGGTGGCGCCTCCTTTCCGGGAAGCCGTGTTTGAGATCATGTACGGTCAGGGCATTTCCAAGTGGGGTGAGCTGGTGGATCTGGCTGTCCAGATGGACATCATCCAGAAATCCGGCAGCTGGTTCAGCATGGGCGAAGAGCGGATCGGTCAGGGTGCCAATTCCGTGAAGGAATACCTGATCGCCAATCCGGAGATCGCCGAAAGCGTGGAAGCCCAGGTTCGGGAGAATCTGTGGAAGCTCAATGGCGGTGCCCCCAAGGCCCCTGCCAAGGCAGCAGAGAAGGCCGTAGCCGTCAGCGCTGACGACTTCGACGATGAGACTTGATATTCTGAAAACCACCCCTGACCGGGCAGGGCGTTACTGGGTCACTTTTGCGGATGGCACCAAACTGGCCCTGTACCGGCAGACGGTGGAGGATTTTGGCCTCTATTCCGGTATGGAACTGTCCGATGCCGAATATGAAAAGCTACTGGATGCGGCTGGGAAAATGTCTGCCAAAATGCGGGCAGTGCGGATCGTTTCCGCTACCAACGTTTCAAAACGGGACTTGCAGGAGCGGCTGGTGCGCAAAGGAGAAGATCCGGAACACGCCAAAGAGGCCGTTGGCTGGATGGATGAACTCCATCTGGTGGATGACCGGAATACGGCGGAACAGATCGTCCATTCCTGCATTTCCAAAGGCTACGGACTGGCCCGGGCGAAACAGGCACTGTACGAAAAGCGGATCCCAAAGGAATACTGGGAAGATGCACTGGCAGACTATCCCGACCAGCTGGAACGGATCGAAGCTTTTCTGAAAAGCCGTCTGGATGAAAATTCCGATGAAAAACAAAAGAAAAAAGCCATTGATGCCCTGATCTGCCGGGGTCACAGCTACGGCGTGATCCGGCAGGCACTCAATGGACTGTCCTTTGACAGGGAAGATATATACGAGGAACTGTAACTATGGCAAATATTGGATTTATTTCTCTGGGTTGTGCCAAAAATCAGGTGGACTGCGAGCGGATGATGTACCGGGTCCAGGAAGCCGGGCACACCGTAAAAGGGGACATTGTAGGCAGCGATGTGGTGGTGATCAATACCTGTGGCTTTATCGATTCTGCAAAAAGTGAAGCCATCGACCACATCCTGCAAACCGCAGCCCTGAAAGATGAGGGGCTGGTGGGGAAAATTCTGGTCACCGGTTGCCTGTCCCAGCGGTATCAGGACATGATCCGGCAGGAAATGCCGGAAGTGGATGGCGTGCTGGGAACCGGCAGCTATACCGAGATTGTTCCGGCCATTGAGGCCCTGCTGGAGGGCGATGATGTGAGCATCTTTGGCTCCATCGATGCCCCGGAACAGGAGACCGGCCGCATTATGACTACCCCGGAACACTATGCTTTTATCAAAATTGCAGAAGGCTGCGACAACCGCTGCTCTTACTGTATTATTCCCTATCTCCGGGGCAAATTCCGCAGCCGCCAGATGGACGATGTGCTCTACGAAGCCCGGATGCTGGCGGCCAGCGGTGTCAAGGAGCTTATCGTGGTGGCTCAGGACACCAGCCGCTACGGCACGGATCTGCCCGGCCACAAGCGGTTGCTCCCTGAACTTCTCCGGGAGCTGTGCAAGATTGAGGAACTGAAGTGGGTCCGTGTCCACTATGTTTATCCCGATGAGATCGATGATGAATTCATCGAAGTCATGGCTACGGAGCCCAAGATCGTCAAGTATCTGGATATTCCCATCCAGCACTGCAACAGCAAGATCCTGAAGCTGATGAACCGCCGTGGCGATGGAGACTTCCTCCGGGAGCTGCTGGGGAAACTCCGCAGCCGGATCCCGGATCTGGTGATCCGCACCAGCCTCATCACCGGCCTGCCCGGGGAAGGGGAAGAAGAATTCCAGGAGCTCTGCGACTTCCTCCGGGAAGTCCGGATGGAGCGGGTAGGTGCCTTTGCCTTCTCTCCGGAGGAGGGTACCCCGGCAGCGGAAATGGAATTTGTAGACAATGAAATTGCCGTGAAGCGGGCAGAGATCGTGGAAATGATCCAGTCCTCCATTATGGACGATTGGTGCGCCAGCATGATCGGAAGAGACCTGGAAGTGCTGGTGGACGGCTTCGACGAGGAACTGGAACAGTTCTATGGCCGCAGCTATGCAGACTCTCCGGATATTGACGGTCGGGTGTGGATCGCCACGGAGGAACCCCTCCGGGAGGGCGACTTTGTACATGTAATGATCGAGGGCTGCATTGAGGGCGACCTCTCCGGCTATCTGGTGGAGGAATGAGAAAGAAATGACCACTGCAAGTAAAATTACCATGGTTCGTGTTGCCATGATCCCCGCGTTTATGGTGACTATGTATGTATCCGGCGGTGAAAGCGGGATGTGGATGTATATTTCTCTGGCGATTTTCATCATTGCCAGCCTGACGGATTTTGTGGACGGCTACATTGCCCGGCATTATAACCAGACTACGGATTTCGGAAAGTTCCTGGATCCTCTGGCAGATAAACTGCTGGTGATCGCCGCCATGACGCTGTTCTGCGAATGGGGCATGTTCCCGGCTTGGGCACTGATGATCGTGCTGACCCGGGAATTCGCCGTGACGGGACTGCGGCTCATTGCCGTCCAGAAAGGCAATGTCATTGCCGCCGGTTGGAGTGGCAAGGTCAAGACTGCCAGCACCATGGTGGGCCTGTGTATTCTCATGGCTTTGCCGGAAATCGAAATTCTGCGCTGGATCGTACTGGTGGTCATTGTGGTGACGACTCTGTATTCCGGCATCGAATACTTCGTGCAAAACTGGAAGTGCCTCTGGGAGAATTAACGTACCAAGCGGAAGGGGGATCCCTTCCGCTTGCCTTTTTTTGCTTTCTGTGGTATAATCCCTAAGACTTTTTCCAAAGGAGGAACCCTAAATGATCGATAAGGAAATTGGCGAGATCCGCCGGCATCTGCGGCGGGACCGATCCAATATTACCCATATTTACGGCTGCTATGTCAACGACGATAAGGAGATCATCTCCGAATTCCGGCAGTCCACCGGTATTATGCCGGAAAATGAATCCGATAAGTATTTTGCCCTGCTGCGCCGGACTCTCTCCGGTTCTCTGGGGAAGAACCTCATTGATATTACCTTCAAGACCAGCCAGGTTGCCGATTCCCCGGAACATAAGCTCCTGCTGGGTCTGCGGGAAAGCAAGTGCAATGATGAAGAACTCCGGGAAGAATTCTTTAAGAAAATCATTGACAATGTGGTGATCGAAGGGAACTACCTGATCCTGCTGTGTTGCGACAGCTATGATGTGCCCTTCAAGAGCAAGGACGATTCCTTCCAGAAAGATCAGTCTGAGGAAGTGTATACCTATATTCTGTGCACCATTTGCCCTGTGAAGCAGACTAAGGCCAATTTGCACTATGTGGCCGAGGAAAAACTGTTCCATGACGGTGCTATGAACCAGATGGTCTCTGCCCCCATGTTGGGCTTCCTGTTCCCGGCCTTTGATAACCGGGCCACCAATATTTACAATGCTCTGTACTATACCCATGATGTGAAAAGCGCTCAGGAAGAGCTGATCGCTGCCTTGTTCAATACCCCGGTGCCCAAGCCTGCCTACGAGCAAAAGCGGACCTTTGAAGCGTTGCTGACCACCGCACTGGGGGAGGAATGCAGCCTGGATGTCGTCCAGACTGTCCATGACCAGCTGTGCCAGCGCATCGAGCTTCACAAGGAAAGCAAGGTTCCGGAACCGTTGATGGTATCGAAAGAGGATGTGAAGGAAGTGCTCAGCTCCTGCGGCGTATCGGAAGAGCATCTGTCCAAATTCAGTGTAGATTACGATGAGGCTTTCGGCTTTGAAGCGGATCTGCACCCCAAGAATATCATCGACAACAAACACTTTGAGCTGAAAACCCCGGATGTTGTTATCAAAGTAGATCCTGCCCGGAGTGATCTCATCGAGACCCGGGTCATTGGTGGTGTGAAGTACATCATGATCTGCGCCGACGAAGCAGTGGAGGTCAACGGTGTGAACATTCATATCGGAGAAGAGGAAAAGGAAACTGCCGTCACCGTGGGCTGACGAACAGATAAAATCCCGCCGCAGTCGTGAACTGCGGCGGGATCGTTATGTCAGATAGATCACTTCTTGGAATTTTCCACGATCTGGCAGATGATATCGGCGCACTGCTCAATGCCCAAAACGCCGGTGTCCAGGCAAATGTCATAGTTCTGGGCCTGACCCCAGGTGCGGCCGGTGTAGTGCTGATAGTTGACCCGGCGGCGCTTATCCTTTTCATTCAGACGCTGCTCCGGGCTCTTGTCGGATTCGCCATAGCGGCGGACGATCCGCTCGGCACGGTAGGGAATATCGGCGAAGACATAGGCATGGAGGGCATCTTGGCGGTCTTTCAGAATGTAGTCCGCATTCCGGCCCACGATGACACAGGGACCCTTGTCGGCCAGCTGCAAAATCACGTTGCACTGGATATTCCACAGGAAGTCAGCGGTGGACAGGCCGTTCATGACCCCGGGAATGCCCTGAGGGGCGAAGGCATAGGAGAACAGGCTGCTGCTGGGGGAATGTTCCCCGTGCTCCTCCACAAACTTGGGGGCGAAGCCGGATTCCAGTGCGATCTGATCGACCAGTTCCTTATCATAGAAGGGGATACCCAGTCTCTCAGCGACCATACGACCGACAGTGCGGCCACCGGAACCAAACTCACGGCTGATGGTGATGATTTTCTTTTCCATAAATGTGCCTCCTTCCGAGAACGCTTGTGCTTCTCTTACGTATATTATAGCGAAACTGTAAGGAAATGTCAATCGAAGGTTTTTGTTATTTGTCCAAAATGCTGAACCGTCTGCCACAAAGCTGAGGCAGACGGTTCCGGGAAAGCAGCCTCACTGGATATGATCTTCGGCGCAGTTATCCAGAATGGGGATTCCCATATTCTCCCGTTGTTTCGACAAATCCAGCTTGATGGATTCGCTGTCGAACCCAGGGCAAAGCTGCTGAGCCGGGTCTAAGTGGGGACAGGAATGGTCTTTTTTCATGATGCCACCTCCATGGTTAGGATATCCCGGAGGATCAACCTTTACAAGGAGAATTTCCTGTGATAAAATAGAAAAAATGGGAATTTGGAGGATAATATGGAAAGTTTTGTGATGGCGGCCAAGGTGGTAATGCCCATGGCCATGATGGTGGGCATCGGTGTATTGTTCCGCATTTTTGCTTTGGCGGATGCCCCCACTATGAAGAAAGTGGACAACATGATCTTCAAGGTTTTCATGCCCATGGTGTCTTTTTATAACATTTACAAAACGGATTTTACATCCTTTACCAGTTGGGGATACATCCTGTACGGCGTGGTAGTTTTGATTTTGCTGCTGTTTGTGGCCATGTTTCTGGTGCCCAAATGGGTGCATCCTGTCCCTACGGCGGCAAGTTACGGCCAGACCCTGTTCCGCTCCAACTATCTGATCTTCGGAAACGCGGTGGCCGAAAGTATCTACGGTTCCGGCAACTATGGCATCGTGACGCTGCTTGGCAGTATTGCCGTGCCGCTGTTCAATGCAGAAGCGGCCATTCAGCTGGAGAAAGCCAGAAACGGTTCTGCTTCCGGGAAGAAACTGATGATCGCCGTTGTGAAAAATCCCACCGTCATTGCGACGATTGCAGGACTTGTGGTGAACTTTTCCGGACTGGTGTTGCCGGAAATAGTGCTGGATGTGGTGCAGGATCTGGCGGGACTGACCACACCCCTGAGCTTTCTGTCCATTGGCGTGACGTTGAGTTTGGGAGCGGTATCCCAAAAGAAGTATCTTGTCAGTGCTTCCGTACTCCGGCTGGTGGTGTTGCCGGTGATTTTCGTGTCTTTGGGTGCGGCGCTGGGGTTCCGGGGGCAGGAGCTGTGTGCCCTGATGATCCTCTTTGCGGCCCCGGTGGCCGTCAGCAGTTATCCCATGGCTGCTGCCATGGGCGCCGATGGCGAATTCGCCGCCCAAATGGTAGCCTACACCACCGTATTCTGTCTGCCGACGATTTTTGTATTTACACTGGTGCTCAATGCACTGGGGTGGTTGTAATGGAAAAAGCGGAGCGTTATCGATACGCTCCGCTTTTTTAAGTTGCTGCACTGTGTCTATTATGCCTGTACTTACAGATCCAATTTGCTGGCACAGGTTTCTAAGATATCGAGAATGAATTGTTCATTATCATAGAATACATTATCACATTCCTCGAACAAATCTTCATTGTCATCTTCGCAAATATCGTTCTGGGCTGAGAAGGCATCATAGCCCCTTTTCAGATTATTGCAAAGAACGGGCGGAAGCATTGCCAGAATCGCCGTAACGGCTGCATGTAAGTCCCCACAATTGGCTACATTGAAGAAATACTGAGAATGGCCGCCATTGTTAACTTCACTGTCGTATTCCAACAATTCGGCATAGGGAGATTCCAGAATTCCCTGACCCCACAATTCGATCATCCAATCCCATTTTTTCTCTTTTTCACTGAGCGGTCTGGGTTTGTAAAACACAAAAAACACTCCTTTGCTATACAACTATGCCAGGCATTACAAAGGCTGCCTGTTTTCATAAGTCTTTTTCAGGGCTTCCAGGATCTCTTCATCAGCCGGGCAGAAGGGATAGTCGTCAATTTGACTGGGGTGGATCCAGCGGATGTCATTGTGCTCCAATGCCTGGGGCTGACCGGTGGGGATGATGCAGTGGAACAGGGTCAGTCGGATGTGGATGTCCGGATACCGGTGCTCCACCTCCATAAAGGGACTGCCAACATCCACGGAAATGGCCAGTTCTTCGGCGCATTCCCGTTTAAGAGCCTGCTGTTTGGTTTCGCCGGGTTCTACCTTTCCACCCACAAATTCCCACAGCAGTCCCCGGGCTTTGTTAGCAGGGCGCTGGCAGATGAGAAATTTGTCCTTTTCCCAGATCAGTGCTGCCACCACATCCACCGGAGTTTTCCGGCTCAGGAACAGGGTGGAAATGGCAGGAACTACCATGGAATCCTGTGCCGGGCCCAGAGAGTCGGTGCCGGCCCGGTTCCCAAAAGCGTGAATTTCCCAGATGCCTTCCGGCAGAGGAACGGTGACGTCCCGGGTGTCGGAATTGAAGAGAATAAACAGTTCTTCCCCCTGTCCGGTAAGATGGAAGGTCGCCACCCGCTCATTGGGGTAACGGATGGGATGGACGGCGTTCTGAACTTCTTCACGGGTTTGGAGCCGGAGGACGGGATGGGCCTTCCGCAGAGCGATGAGACCCTGATAATAGGCTACGTTGTCCTGATATTCCTTCTGGTTCAGGGTCTCCCACTTCAGGGAGTTGATCAGATCCGGGGCACGGTAGGTATTGTCCAGGAAACGGCCGGCATGATTTTGCTTGGTGCGGAGCATTTCCTCTCCTGCCAGGAAAAAGGGGACACCCTGAGAAAGCAGGGAGAAGGCGGCGGCCAGATCGTTCATTTTCACACGGGTCTCAAAAGAGGCTTCCGGGGCAGCCAGGGTAATGCGGTCGAACAGGGTATTGTTATCATGGCAGGAGACATAGTTGACGCATTGACAGGGCTGGGGGGCCCAGGCGGGCATGCCCATGAAGTTGTTCTCCAAATCTTCCCGGGAAGCATAACCACCGGAAACAAAGCCGGGGGCGGAAGAATCAAAAATACTGCCCCGGAGCATATCCCGGATGTTGTCACTGAAAAAGGCGAAGCCGGGGAGCAGGTAAGCATTTTCCTGAACGGCAAGGGGAAGAGCGGGCTTGGTGAGCCGGGTGTTCATTTGCCAGCCTTCTCCGTAGAAGATCACATTGGGATGGCGTTCATGGACGGTGCGGATGACTGCCTGCAGTGTCTGTACATCCAGCAGGCCTGCCAGATCAAACCGGAAGCCGTCGATATGGTAGGCATCTGCCCAGTAGTTGACGGAATCTACAATATATTTGCGGACCATACTTCGCTCGGAAGCGGTATCATTGCCGCAGCAGGAGCCATTGGAGTAGTTTCCTTCGGAATCGATCCGGCTGAAATACCCGGGGACGATACGGTTGAAATTGAAACTTTCGGCGTCATAGACATGGTTGTACACCACATCCATAATGACGCTCAGGCCATTATCGTGGAGGCCCTTGACCATTTCCTTGACTTCCCGGATCCGCACCAGAGGATCAAAGGGGTCGGTGGAATAGCTGCCCTCCGGTACATTGAAAAGAACAGGGTCGTAGCCCCAGTTATACTGGGGCTTACCGATACGTTCGTTGGTATAGCCATACTGAAAAATCGGCATCAGATGGATATGGGTGACACCCAGATTTTTGATATGATCCAGACCTGTCACGGCACCCTGTGAGGTGGTGCGGCCGGTCTGGGTCAGGGCGGTGTATTTCCCATGGTTGGAGATCCGGCCGGAACGGCGCATGCTGAAGTCCCGGACATGCAGTTCATACACGATGGCGTCGGTTATGGGATCTCCCCCGTGGGGATCCCGGTCCGAATCCCAGCCATCAGGATCCACCCCGGAAAAATCTGACACATAGGAGCGGAAGCCATTGGGGCCGGAAGCGATGCCGTAGGGATCCGTTGCTTCCCGGGTACAGCCGTCCACGGTGACCAGATAGGTATAGTAAAGATTTTGCCAGCAGCCGGGGCATTCCAGCACCCAGGTTCCCCGGGCGCTTTTCTCCATAGGGAAGACATGATGGGGACAATTGTCCTCCGGATATCCGCTGTGATAAAAAGCGACCCGGACCTGCTCTGCTGTAGGAGCCCAGACCCGGAATGTAGTGCCCTCAGGACGCCAGAAAGCGCCCAGGTCGTTGCCGGTATAGGTATAAGCCTCTTCAAAGGCGGAAGTCGAGTATTCTTCGTACATGCCAAATGCCCCTTACAAACATAAATTGTATGGTTATGCAAAAATTATAGCATGGTCATAAATCGATGTAAAGTTAAGATGGAAACGTTTCGGTTAGAAATTCTCCGGAAAATTTTGTGCAATTATCCGATGAAAAGGAAAATATCCTCCCGGCAACGGTGGTCACCGGGAGGATAGGGGAAGTTTTGTTACAGGGTGTTCAGAACAGCCTGGATCCGGGCAATGGTGCGCTCTTTTCCCAGGATCTGCATAACGGTATACAGGTCAGGGGAGTTGGTCTTGCCTGTGACGGCCTGCCGGATAAAGGTGGATACATCCGCCACGGTACCGGGGAAGGCGGTGGGATCGGCCTTGTAGGCCTTCATGTCGGTGGTGAAGCCCATGTCTTCTGTGATGGCCTTGACCTTGTTGAACCAGGTGTTGGCGTCGTCGGCAATGTCGAAGGAAGCCAGGAACCGGTTCAGGGCATCGGCGACGGTGGCCTTGTCGAATTTCTCGTCAAAGACAGGTTCGCTCAGGTATTCGTCATAGAAGAAGCCCATGTAATCCTTGGCGTCCTTCCAGGTTGCCAGATCCTTCCGGGGCTTCTTTCCGCCACGGCCAATGGCCAGAATTTTGGTGGCATAGTCCGCATCGGCAGCCAGTTTGGCACCAAAGTCGGGGTCAAATTCCTTGGCCCATTCGGTGAGCAGGGTGTAGGCGTTTTCTGCGGTCATCCGGGAAATAACGTTTTTGGAAACGTCCACCAGCTTAGCATAGTCAAACAGGCTGCCGGCGGGATTCAGCTTCTTGGGGCTGAACTTGAAGGATTCCAGATCCGCATCCGCATTGGCCCGACGCCAGTCTTCAAAGTTGGAATTCAGCACGGTCATCAGATATTCCCGCATGGCGGCAACAGGGAAGCCCTCTGCCTTGTAGTAGGTCAGCGCCAGTTCCGGATCCTTCCGCTTGGAGAGCTTCCGCTTGGAATTGCCATCCATCTTCATCAGCGGTCCGATGTGGACATACTTGGGCAGCTTGAATCCCAATGCCTTGAACAGCTGGATATGGAAGGGCAGGGTGGGCAGCCACTCGTCACCACGGACAACGTGGGTGGTGCGCATCAGGTGGTCGTCCACGGCATGGGCGAAGTGATAGGTGGGAATGCCGTCAGACTTCAACAGAACGTGGTCAACGTCATTTTCCGTAATGGTCAGCTTGCCCTTCACCAGATCGTCGAACTTGAACTGGTTCTCAATGGAACCGGTGCTCCGGAACCGCAGCACCCAGGGGTTCCCGGCATCCAGCTGGGCCTGAATTTCCTCCATGGAGCGGTCACGCCACATGGCGTACTTGCCGTAGTAACCGGTGGTTTCCTTGTTGGCTTCCTGCTGTTCCCGCATGGCGGCCAGCTGCTCTTCGGTGCAGAAGCAGGGGTAGGCCTGGCCTTCGCTCACCAGCTTCTTGGCATAAACGTGGTAGATGGCAGCACGCTGACGCTGGCGGTAGGGGCCATAGATGCCGTTGTCTCCGTCCATGGTGGCACCTTCGTCAAAATGGATGTTGTAGTGCTTCAGAGAGTCGATGAGCACTTCCACAGCCCCGGGAACTTCCCGCTTGGCGTCGGTATCCTCCACCCGGAGGAAGAGTACACCGCCACTCTGGTGAGCCATCCGCTCAGCGATCATGCCCTGCACCAGATTGCCAAGATGGACAAAGCCGGTGGGGGAGGGAGCCATACGGGTGACCACAGCCCCTTCGGGAAGCTGCCGCAGAGGGAACTTTTCTTCCAGTGCTTCCGGAGTCTCGGTCATATTGGGAAATAACAAATCGGCCAATGCCTGATAATCCATAGTTTTTTACCTCTAT
>CAYXUI010000010.1:0-28520 GCA_964468195.1 uncultured Oscillospiraceae bacterium
TTTGGAACCCCGGAAGTTAATCGTGCAAACTGGAAGTTACTTTTGCAATCCACCTTTTCAATTTATATTTTACCATATTCTCTTGCTATTTCAATAGAATTATCTTTTATCAGTCTAAATTTGAATGTTTAATTATACTATTGATTGATTTTTACACTGTACGTTCCCGCAGATTTCTGCTAGACTGAAAGAAACAAATCCATAAAAAGGAGCTGTAACGCCATGAATTGTCCCATCGACAGTGCGCAGGCCTTTGCCTGCTACCCTACGTCCGGGGAAATTGATGTCTGGGCCCAAAGTATTCTGGAAAAGAGCAGAACTTACCCGGTCACCGGCACCTTTCTGGATCGGTGCCCCATTACCCAGCCCTTCGGAAATGGGCCAAATGCTCTGATTAACGCCTTTGTTCAATTTGACGTGCCCGGTCGGCACAGCTTCTGGGGTTATTGGCAGCCTGCCATGAAAGAGCCTGCACCGTTGCTGATCAACTTGCCGGGATACGGCGGCTATATCAGCATGCACCCGCAAATTAACGACGACAACTACAACATTTTGCATATCTCGCCGCTGGGCTATGTATCCCCGGACGGTGCCGATTTGCCCCGGGCTATGGCAGATGGCAATTGGCCTGTGCTTCACAACACGGCTATGGGGCTTCCCGGTGGATACGAAGACTGGCTGCTGGATTGTCTGCTGGCCATCGACTGGGCCCGAAAGCAGCCTGGCGTTTTGGCAGACCGGCTCTCCCTCTTTGGCACTAGTCAGGGTGGCGGCGGATCGCTGCTGCTGGCCTCCATTTTGGGAGATCAGGTGCGCTGTGTCTGCGCAGACCTTCCCTTCCTAACTGCGTTTCCTTTTTCGGGACTTTCCGGAGAGGCCTACGGTATTCTGGAAAGTGCCTACCGAACCGTCCCCGGGGAAACATTCTGGAACCGGCTGGGGTATGTGGATACGGTGTCCCATGCCCATCGGCTGACCATGCCTGTGATGGTTTCCGCAGGTGGAAAAGATGTTGTCTGTCCTCCTGAAACGGTTTTGCATCTGTTCCAAAAACTCCCGGGTACCCGCCAGTATACCTATCTGGAAAACAACGTACACACCCATTCCCGGCAAAGCATGTTCCTGTTCCGCGGGTGGCTGTCCATGTTTGCCTGAACACGAAAAGGAGAAAATCATATGACCAATTTCCAAAAATACGAAGGGATTTTTCCTGCCTTTTATGCCTGCTATGATGCACAGGGGGCAATCAGCCCTGTGGCCGTGCGGGAGCTGACCCGGTATTACATCAACAAGGGTGTCACCGGACTGTATGTGGGTGGATCTTCCGGCGAGTGTATTTACCATAGCGTGGAGGATCGGAAAGTGGTTCTGGAAAACGTTATGGCCGAGGCCAAGGGCAAACTGGTAATCATTGCCCATGTTGCCTGCAACAATACCAGAGATTCCCAGAAACTGGCCCGGCATGCCGAAAGCCTGGGCGTGGATGCCATTGCGGCCATTCCTCCCATCTATTTCAAGCTGCCTTCCTATGCCATTGCCAAATACTGGAACGATATATCCGATGCAGCTCCCAACACTGATTTCATCATCTATAACATTCCGCAGCTGGCCGGTGTCAGCCTTAGCGTGCCTCTGCTGAAAGAAATGCTGAAGAATCCCAGAGTCATCGGTGTAAAGAATTCCTCTATGCCCACTCAGGACATTCAAATGTGGAAAGATGCGGGGGCCATCGTGTTCAACGGCCCTGACGAGCAGCTGATTTGCGGTCTGGTCATGGGCACAGTAGGCGGCATTGGAGGCACCTATGGTGCCATGCCCGAGCTGTATATCAAAATGCGGGAGGAAGTTCTGGGCGGCAACCTAGCCAAGGCTCAGGAAATGCAAAATGAAGCCTGCCGTATCATCTACAAAATGTGCTCCGCCCACGGCAACATGTACGCCGTGATCAAGGAGATTCTCCGCCGCAACGGTGGCCCCGACTGCGGCAGCGTCCGGGCACCTCTGGCTGAGCTCATTGAAAGCGACTCTCCGATCGTGGATGCCTGTGTTTCCATGATTAACGCCGCAATTGCAAAATTCTGCTGAGCGAGTGGTTCCTTAAAACAGTATAATAGTGCGTTCGTAAAAGATAGAAATGGCAACACCTGATTGATCAAATCAGGTGTTGCCATTTTTGCGTTGACGTACTATGTACAGTAGCTATCCGAATCCTCGGCGGCAGCAATGCGGAATATCTCAACCGCCTGACTGCCCAGGAAACCGGATGCACCGTCTACGCCGGTCCCGGCGAAGTTACCGTCATCGGCAACACCCTGGCTCAGATGGTCTCATTCGGTGAATGCCATGACATAAGCCACGCGAGGCAAATCGCTAAAAGCTCTTTCGACGTAAAAGTGCTGGCAGTCTGAAATTCTGTGTTCTTTTTCTACTGGGCTTTACGACTCTATACGGATGACTGGTTCCGGAAAAGGTAGATGAACTGCTTCTTGCTAGGCGGAATATTTCCGGAACCCATATGGCCCATGCTAACTTTCGGGTCGGGCCCATCTGCATCAACATGGGGCAGGCTGCTGGAATTGCGGCAGCACTGGCTGCAAAGCATGAGATTCAGCCTCGCAATGTCCCAGTGAAGGAAATCCAGGACATCCTGAAACGTAACGGAGTAAACTCATGAAGGGAACACATCAATCCAAAGGATCTGCCAGGAGAAAAAAGTCCAACGCCGCTCTAATTCAGAGCGGCGTTGTGATACTTTATACACAATATATCCATCTGTTGGAATACCATGAATGGAATCTTATCGTGGTATGGAAATACGAGAATTAACACGATTCACAAATGCAAAAACTGCAGCAGATACTTTGTCGCCTATCTCCGCTCCGATGCGGAATACTGCACCAAGATGAGTCCGTACAACCAAAAGAAAACCTGCAGGGAAGATGGTCCCCAAAGAACTTTTAAGGCAAATATCAATGCGGATGTTGTCAAAAAGACTTTGAAACAAATTGAAAGTGCCCGGCGGATGCGGAAACATCGTAATCCGGATAATTGGGATATTGAGCAGGAATTCGCTGATTGGCAAATCGCAATGAACCGTTGGCGAGATAAATACCAATCTGGCAGTGCCTCCGCAGAGCAATTCCTGGCATGGCTGGAAGAGCATAGAGCGTATACCGAGGACTGGGATTACGAAGAAAACTATATTTAGATAAAAATTCCGCACGACTGCCCCGCGCGGAATTTCTTTTATTCTCGCACACAATTGTTTAATAAGTGTGAGCGAATTTTATGTTAAAAGTAGGTGATTGCTTGGATCTTCGTGCAGCCGCAAAAGATGTAATCGAGAGCAAAGGCGGCATTGCGAAATCCGCTGATTTTGTTGCGGCAGGAATCCGTGCAGTTGATGTTGTGGGCCTGTGCAATGCCGGTTATCTGAATCGTGTCCGGCATGGCTATTATCAGATGGCTGAGCAGAACGAAACAACCGAGGAGCAGATGCTGGCAACACTGATTCCCCAAGGTATTGTATGTGTGGAATCAGCGCTGTTCCACTACGGATACAGTGATTTCGCACCACGCAAATGGTCCATTGCTGTACCTCGCTCTGTATCCAGAGCAAAACTGGATGTGGATGTCCTGCCGGTACAAACCTATTTTGTTCAGCAGGATCTGTATGAACTGGGAAAAACCACCGGGGACTTCCACGGTGTTGCATTGCCGGTATATGATAGGGAACGCACGATTTGTGATTGCTTCAAGTATCGCTCCCGGCTGGACACAGAACTGTTCTCCAAGGCGCTGAATGCCTATGCAAACGATCCTCAAAAGAACCTGAACAACCTTTCCATATACGCAAAAAAGCTGCGCGTTTATAAAAAAGTAATCGAACTGATGGAGGTGCTTCTCAATGGCTGATATGGCTGCATCCGTACTGGCAAGACTGAAGAATAAGGCGGCGGCAAGCGGAAGAAGTCATCAGCTGTGTTTGCAGCTGTTTTGCCAGGAAGAATTTCTTCGCCGTCTGGAAAAATCCAGATATTTATCACTTTGATCACTGGTCGGAAGCTCAGTTTCATATGTAAGGTGCCAGCGTAAAAATGGGGAAATTATTTGAATGTTAACTTTGTGGATGATACCTTGACGTTTGAGAGGATAGTATATCACAATCAATATCTGTCTGACGCTATGGACGAGCTGGGGAAAGCGGATGCCCTGTGTGCATTGGTAGTGGTACGCCACGCCTTGGAGCTTGCGCCGGGACATTGCCCGTTGGCAGTCGCCGTAGCGCACAAGACCCTTGAAGGGATAATTATTTTGCTTTCGGCTGGGATTCTTTTCGCCGCCTCGGATGCAATTCTGAGCCAGTGCAAATTCTTCCTTGGCCACAATGGCTTTATGCGTTCCCTTGGCAATGATCGGATCGCACACTTTTTGCGTGAAACACCTGTGTTCAAAAGCTCCTTGGTTGGAACTGTTTTTCCAATCGGGGAGCTTTTATTGGTTAAAGAAAACCACCGGCACGGCCGGTGGTTATGATTCTCCTTGACATTTGTCCGAAATCGTACTATAATCCTGCAAGTATGATTTCGGACAAAAGGAGGGGAAACCATGAAAGAGCAGGATCCGGTGCGGCAGGTGAACCGGCTGGCTTGTGCGTTGGATGGGATCTATCATCAGGCAGCCTGGAAGCTGGGACTGTCGGACAGCGTCATGTGTGTGCTGTATATGCTCCATGAGCGGGGGGATGGTTGCTCTCTGCACAAGATTTACCGGGACAGCGGCATCAGCAAGCAGACTGTCCATTCTGCCATCCGGAAGCTGGAAGGGGAGAATATCCTCTATCTTCAGGCCGGAAAGGGGAAGGAGAAGGCTGTCTGGCTGACGGAAATGGGGAGAGATTATGTTAACCGAACCGCTGCCAGAGTCTATGAAGCGGAGCGGGAAATGTTTCAGGACTGGTCGGAAGAAGAATTTGACCAGTATTTGCACCTGATGGAAAAGCACTACCATCAGCTTCGGGGAAAAATCGAACAATGGGAGGGAACGAACCTATGAATATCATCACCATCAGCCGGGAATTTGGTTCCGGCGGCCGGGAGCTGGGCAAGCGCCTGGCACAGCATCTTGGATGGGACTACTATGACAGCGAGATCATTGCCCGGGTGGCAAAGGAAAGCGGCATGGACGCAGAATATCTGGAAAATACCCTGAGCAATCAGGAGTGGGTCCAGACCCATCTGACCTACCGCAACACCCTGTCCTCTGCTGGGTATGTTCAGTCTGCCAAGGTGGAGCTGCTGCTGAAGCAGAAGGAAGTCATTGAAGGCATTGCTGCCCGGGGGCACAACTGCGTGATCGTGGGCCGGAACGCCGATGTGCTGCTGCGGGAGCAGATGCCTTTCAACATCTTCGTCTGTGCCTCTCAGGAGGCCAAAGTGTAGCGCTGCCGCCAGCGTGCCCCGAAGGAAGAGAATTTGACGGACAAAGAACTGCTGCGGAAAATGAAGCGGATCGACAAAGTCCGGTCCCAGACCCGGGAGATCCTCACCGGCTCTGACTGGGGACAGCGGGATCAATATCACCTCAGCGTCAACACCACAAACTGGAATATCAAAGAACTGGTACCGGCGGTGGCGGACTTCGCCCTGCGCTGGTTTGGGAGAGAAAAATGAAACAGCAAATTCAGTTATCCGATCACTTTTCCTATGGGCGGTTGCTTCGGTTCACCCTGCCCTCCATCGTGATGATGATCTTCACCTCCATTTACAGTGTGGTGGATGGTCTGTTCGTATCCAACTTTGCAGGTAAGACCCCCTTTGCCGCCATTAACCTCATCATGCCTTTTTTGATGATCCTGTCCACCGTGGGTCTGATGTTCGGTACCGGCGGCACCGCCATTGTGGCGGCCACCTTCGGCGAGGGGGATAAGCCCCGGGCCAACCGGTATTTTTCCCTGTTTGTCTATGTGGCCTTTGCATTGGGCGTGATGTTCGCCGCTCTGGGCATTGCCTTTATCCGGCCCATTGCCATTTTGATGGGCGCTGAGGGGGAAATGCTGGAAAATGCGGTGCAGTATTCCCGGATCATTCTGGTGGCACTGCCCTTTAACATTGTGCAAATGATGTTCCAGTCCTTCTTCGTTACCGCAGAGAAGCCCAGTCTGGGACTGGTGGTGTCCATTGCTTCCGGTGTTACCAATATGGTGCTGGATGCGGTGCTGGTGATTTTGCTGCCCCAGCAGTGGAAGCTGGCCGGTGCCGCCGTGGCTACGGCTGTGAGCCAGATCGTGGGCGGCGTGGTGCCGATCCTCTACTTTGGCCGGGAAAACAGCAGCATCCTCCGTCTGGGCAAGACCCATTTTGATGGAAAAGCTCTGCTGAAAGCCTGCACCAACGGCTCTTCCGAATTTATGAGCAACATCGCCATGAGCGTGGTAAGTATGCTCTATAACCTCCAGCTGCTGGCCTATGCCGGGGAGGATGGCGTTGCCGCCTACGGCGTGCTGATGTACGTCAGCATGATCTTCTCCGCAGCCTTTTTGGGCTACTCCATCGGCTCTGCCCCAGTGGTGGGCTACCACTTCGGTGCCCAGAACCATGGGGAGCTGAAAGGCCTGCTGAAAAAGAGCCTGACGGTAATCTTCTGCTTCGGTGCCGTGATGGTGGTGGCGGCGGAGGTGCTGTCCCGGCCCCTGTCTCTGATTTTCGTCAGCTATGATAAAGAGCTGCTGGAACTGACCGTCCGGGGGTTCCGGATCTATTCGCTGTGCTATATCTGCATGGGCTTCGCCATTTACACCTCCGGCTTCTTTACCGCGCTGAACGACGGCCTGACCTCGGCGCTGATCTCCTTCCTGCGGACGCTGGTGTTCCAGGTGGCGGCGGTGCTGATCTTGCCCAAGATTCTGGGCATCGACGGTGTGTGGCTGTCCATCGTGGTGGCGGAAGCCATGGCCATGATCTTGGGCATTGGTTTCCTGATTGGGAAGCGGAAAAAATATCAGTATTTCTGAAAAGGAAACGTCAAAAAAGGTTCTGCTGCCTATGGGCAACAGAACCTTTTTGTTCTGGTATTGTAAAATCAGTGGATCTCTTTGGGCTTTCTGGTTTCCTGGAACTGGGCCGCGATCTCCAGAAGGGTGATCACAGCGCACATCACAATGGCACCCAGCAGACCGAATTTCAGACCATTTTTCTCTGCCATATTGCTGTTCTTGACTTTGACATCCGTAGCTTCGTCCACGACTTTCAGCTGGCACTCGCTGTTGAATTGCTCCATCTGCTCGGGAAGGACCTGGCCGATGGTGTTGGCCAGAAGGCGGACCTGCTCCGCATTTGTGCCTTTGACGGTGACAGTGAATAATTCCGTATCATCCAAAGACTTGGCGTGGACCATGCCGGAGAGTTCCTGGGCGGTCATATCCAGACCACTCTGGTCGATGACCTGATTCAGGATGTAGTTGGTTTCCAGAAGGGCGATGCTGGTATGCACCAGTTCCCGGGCATCATCGATGTTGCTGTAGGACATGGTGCTGCCGTTGCGTCCCGCAAGATACTCCGGGTTGGAGGCATAGTGGACAAACAGAGTGGTACTGGCGGCGTATCTCGGAACATAGGTGGCTTTGTTATAAGCAAATACGCCACCGCCCAGGATCACAGCAGCCAGAAGGATCAGCCATGCCTTTTTCAGCAGGGCTTTCAGGATGCGTAAAAAGTCGATTTCCAATTCGTTATTTTCCGCCATAAAGAGGCTCCTTTGTTCATGATATCTTACATGGAACCGTCTTTTTTCAGAACGGCACCAATGGTTTTCACTAACAGTTTCAGATCCAGGCCGAAAGACCACTCCCGGATGTACTGGGTATCCAGGGCCACGACCTGCTCAAAATTGGTGATCTTGCTGCGGCCGCTTACCTGCCACATGCCGGTGATACCGGGTTTGATAGCCAGGCGGGCCCGGTGGTGGAGTTCATACTGCTCCCATTCGTCCACCGTGGGGGGGCGTGTGCCCACCAGAGAAAGATCCCCCTTCAGCACATTGAAGAATTGGGGGAATTCGTCCAGACTGTAGTCCCGGATGAAATTGCCGATGCCCTTTTTAATGGTGCCATCCGGCTGCTTTTCACAGCCGATGATCCGGGGATCGTATTCCAGCTTGAACATCAAACCGCTGTCGATGCGGTTTTGGGCCATCAGTTCCGCCTTTCGGGCTTCTGCGTCCAGATACATACTGCGGAACTTGTACATTTTAAAAGGTTTGCCGTTTTTGCCCACCCGGGTCTGGGTGAAGAAGATGGGACCGGGGGACTGCACATAGATCATGGGGCCGATGATAACAGCCAACAGTACCGTGATCATACAGCCGACCAGACCTCCCAGGATATCCAGCCCGCGTTTGCAGAATACCTGAATAGGCGTGGCCATGCTCATGCCGACGGTGAGCACTTTGCGGTCGGCGATTTTTTCCACTTCCTGCTGCTGCCAGTCAAAATTGGTGGGTTTTTCCAGCTCGATGTGGACGGTGATGCCCATTTCCACCAGCTTGTCTACCAAATCCGTGGGACAGGCGTACCCATTGGGTACGGAGACAACGACTTCATCCACCCATTCCTGGCGCAAAACAGGCAGGAGTGTTTTCGCGGTGGTGGTAACAGGGATGCCACGGATGCTGGTGCCGGTGAGGTCCTGATCCAGAATGCAAATGCCGGTCAGCAGATAGTGGGATGGCTTTTCGCTGAGATAGCGGTGTACCACGTTGGCGGCCCGGTCACTGGTGCTCAGGATATACATGGCAGCTTTATTGACCTTCCGGTGATTGCTGCGCAGGTACTTTTTCCAACCCATACGAAGACCGTAGGCGATCAGCACATAGTATCCAACAAAGAAACCCAGTGCAGTCCGGGAATAGATGGCACTGGTTTTGGTGGCAAAGAGGTACAGCATCAAAACGGACAACACCAGAAATACATGTTTGACCGTCAGGGCAAATTCCCGGTAGATTCCCCGCTTGAGAACATTTTTCATGCTTTCATTCAGGATCAGCACCAAAAAATCGGCCATTGTCAGAAAAATGGCCAGATTGCGGTAATCCACCGAAGTGTAGGGCATGACCAGTCCGTGTCGGGTCATGTATCCCAAAATAAAGGCGAGATTCATGCTGAAAATATCCAGCAGAATGAAATCCAGGTGTTTCAGCCACCCTTGCACGTTTTTCTTGTACATGTGAAAGATCCTCTGTTTCTTTACTTCGTATCTCTTCCTGAAAAACTCTTCATTTTTGTCATGATAACACGGTTCTGGTAAAAAATCAACCGTGATTCCTGAATATCACAGTTTTTCTGTTTTCGCTGACACAGAGGCAGATTCCTGGGGAAAGCAATTGACAAATTCATGCGGTTCATGTATCATATTAGATGTAAAATTGTGCCTACTATTCCGGAAAACTACCGTATCTGGTACAAAATGGATACTATACACGGCCTGTGCACAAGGATACCAAAGCAGATAGAATGTGCTTCCGGAGGAAAGCAAGAGAATGATAAGCGTGAAACTTGGAGAGAAAAGAGTTAATAAATTGCTCCTGACGGTGGTGATCTGGGTGCTTGCCTTTCAAAACCCACTGGAGGGGGTCCACCATATCTTTGCCTATGTGGATGAATTGGCGGGACTGGCAGGGGTGGCCTGCTGCGTGGTCTGCCTGATGTATTCTCGGAAATGGAAGCTGTCCCGGAACACTCTGGGGATCCTTGGCGCATTGACGTTGTTTGTGCTGATTTGTCTGTGGGGAAATCTGTGGTATGGTTACCAGCCTTTGAAACCGGTGCTGATCGACCTGTTTACGAACCTGAAATTCTTTCTTGCCATCGTGGCGGGATACAGCTTGTTCGGTGGAATGAAATGGGAAGACATCAAAGATTGTATCAACCGTACAGGCCGGGTCATCACGGCCTTTCTGTTTTGCCTGTTTTTCCTGGACCGTATCTTGGATATTTGGCCGGCGGGGTTGCGGCATGGGATCAAAAGTGCAACACTTTTCTTTAGTCATCCTACCTATCTGGCGGGGGCGATGGCGTTTCTGCTTGTCCTGCTGACGGTGGGTTATGAAAAGCGGAACCTTCCGTTCCTGGCAATGGCGACGCTGATGATGTGCTTTACCATGAGAAGCAAGGCAATCGCAAGTGCCGGCGTCTATGTGCTCTTCTTTGTGTTCTTTGTCTGGTTGCACAAAGATCTGAAATTGGGACATGTTGTGGTCGCTGGGGCGGCCTGTGCCGTGGCCGGCTGGCCGATGCTCCGGTATTATTATATCGATCTTGCGGGCAAGGGTACCCGATCGGTGCTTACCAGCCTTTCCATCACCATTATGCAGGACCATTTCCCTCTGGGTACGGGATTTGGTACCTTTGCATCTTCGGCAGCAGAAAAGTACTACTCGTCCGTGTATGAATGGTATGAGCTGGCCCATTTGTGCCGCTTTGATGTGGGCTGGAAAAACTTTTTGTGCGATACGTTCTGGCCGATCATCATCGCCCAGAGTGGTGCCATCGGAACGCTGGTGTTCCTGTGGATCCTGGCGCTTTTGGTCAAGCGCTGTTTTGCCCTGAAGGATCTCTCCCGCAATGCCTTTGCGGGTGCTTTGTATGTCTTCGCCTATTTGGCGATCTCTTCCACATCGGAACCGGCCTTCCATAATTCTGTGGCGATCCCGCTGGCTTTGATGTTGGGAATATTGTTTGCAAAAGGAAACCGTGCTGCAACAACACACTGGGAATGAAAGAACTGTTGGGGTGGTTGCCATGAAACAAAAACAGGAACAATTATCGATTGCCATGTTCGGCCACAAACGCATCCCCTCCCGGGAGGGTGGCGTGGAGATCGTGGTGGAGGAACTTGCTGTCAGAATGGCAGCTTTGGGCTATGGGGTCACCTGCTACAACCGTAGCGGACACCATGTTTCCGGAGCGGAATTTGACGAAACATGCCGGAAAGAATACAAAGGAGTGCAGATCCGCAGGGTCTGGACACTGGATAAAAAGGGGCTGGCAGCGGTAACTTCCAGTTTCTTTGCGGCATTGCGCTGTGCGTTTTCAAAGGCAAATGTGGTGCATATCCATGCGGAAGGCCCGGCATTTATGTGCTGGCTTCCGAAACTGGCCGGGAAACGGGTCATCGTGACGGTCCACGGTCTGGACTGGCAGCGGGAAAAATGGAAACAGGGATTTGGTGCAAAATTCATCCATCTGGGAGAAAAAATGGCGGTGCGGTTTGCCGATGAGATCATTGTGCTCAGCCGGAACGTACAGCAGTATTTTCAGGAGACCTATGGCCGGAATACGCGCTGGATCCCCAACGGTGTGGCCAGACCGGATATTGCAGAAGCGCAGGAGATCACCCGAAACTTTGGACTGGAACAGGATGGATATATTCTCTTCCTGGGGCGCCTGGTACCGGAGAAGGGGATCCATTACCTGATCGAAGCCTTCCAACAGACCAAGACGGATAAAAAACTGGTCATAGCCGGCGGCGCATCGGATACGGATGCCTATACGGCGCAGCTGCGCACGCTGGCAGAGGGAGATCCACGGATCCTCTTTACAGGCTTTGTCCAGGGGCGGATCCTGGAGGAACTGTACAGCAACGCCTGGTTGTATGTACTGCCTTCGGATGTGGAGGGAATGCCACTGAGTTTGCTGGAAGCGATGAGTTACGGAAATTGCTGCCTGGTATCGGATATTGCCGAATGTGCAGAAGTGGTGGAAGATAAGGCACTGCTCTTCTGCAAGGCGGATGTAAAGGATCTGGCAGAAAAATTGCAGCAGGCCTGTGACCAGACGGAAACCGTAAGGGATCTGAAACGTCAGGCAGCGGCATTTATTTGCAAAAAGTACGATTGGGACGATGTAACTGCCCGGACGGTAAAGCTGTACACAGAAACATAATAGGCCATCCGGCCGGATGGGCCAGGGGCCCCGGCGGGATTTTGGGAATATCAATTTATAACCGCATGGACGGATCATGCGAAAAAAGCAATGGGAGAATTTAGTATGGCTGAAGAAAAGAAATTGAACGGTACGGTCATTGTCACATATCGCTGCAATGCCCGGTGCTCCATGTGTAACCGGTATAAGGCTCCCTCCAGGCCAGAGGAAGAGATCTCTGTGGAGACCATCCGAAAGCTTCCGAAAATGTATTTTACCAATATCACAGGCGGCGAGCCCTTTATCCGGCAGGATCTGAAGGATATTGTCCGGGAACTGTACAAAAAGTCTGACCGGATCGTGATCTCCACCAATGGATTCTTTACGGACCGGATCGTGGATTTGTGCAAGGAATTTCCCAACATCGGTATCCGGATCTCCATTGAAGGGCTGGAACAGACCAATAACGAGATCCGTGGCCTGGAGGATGGCTATAACCGTGGCTATAGCACCCTGAAGATCCTGCGGGAAATGGGTATGAAGGATGTGGGCTTTGGCATGACGGTGCAGGACAAGAATGCGCCGGACCTTGTCCCGTTGTACCGGATCTCCAATGAGATGGGAATGGAGTTTGCGACCGCTTCTTTGCACAACAGTTTCTACTTCGTTGAGGCGAAGAATATCATCCATGACCGCCCTATGGTGGCGAAGAATTTTGAAGATCTGGTCAATGAGCTGCTTCGCAGTAACAGCCCGAAAAAGTGGTTCCGTGCCTACTTTAATCACGGACTGATCAATTACATCTACGGCCAGAAGCGGCTGCTGCCCTGCGACATGAGCTTCGATACCTTCTTTATCGACCCCTATGGGGATGTTATGCCCTGCAACGGCACCAAGGATAAGGAAGTCATGGGCAACCTGAATACCCAGAGCTGGGAGCAGCTGTGGAACAGTCCCCAGGCGGAGGAAGTCCGGAAGAAAGTCCGCTGCTGTGACCGGGACTGCTGGATGATCGGTTCTGTATCCCCGGCCATGCACAAGTATATCTGGAAGCCCGGATTCTGGGTGCTGTGGCACAAGGCCAAGAGCCTGTTTACGAAGCATCCCTATTCCATGTATGAAAATAAGATCGTCCGGGACTACCGGGATGGAAAGGTCACCAAAGAAGAGTTGGATCAGTGCAGTACCTGCGACAGAAACTGCGTGATCAACAACGGCCTGAGTGCGGCATCCCAGGAGCAGCTGAAGCACAAGACCGGCGAGGAGATCGTGGATGCAGATATTGCAGGACAGATGGAACAGGAAAAATAAAGCCGGAGCCTGGCCCGGGAAAGAAGCGGGTGCCGGGTTTGTGCGAAGCAAGACTTGCAAAAGCATACAGGCTACAGTATAATAACAAGATAGACAATTTGACGGATTTTGCGTGACTGCGGAATTTTATGGTTCAGCATACCGGTATTTTCAGCAGCGCAAATCAGGGATTGGGAATAGAGGTTCACAGCTTATGCAAAGTGTGCAATTGGAACAGAAAACCATTCTGGTTACCGGAGCGGCCGGATTCATCGGCTCCAATCTGGTGAAACGTATTTATCAGGAGGCCCCTTCGGCAACGGTTATCGGCATCGACAATATGAACGCCTACTATGACGTTGCGCTGAAAGAGTTTCGTCTGAAGGAACTGATGGCGTATCCGACCTTTACCTTTGTGAAAGGAAACATCGCAGATAAGGCGCTGATCACGGAACTGTTCCGGAAATATCAGCCGGATGTGGTCGTAAACCTTGCAGCCCAGGCCGGTGTGCGCTACTCGATTACCAATCCGGATGCCTATGTGGAATCCAATCTGATCGGCTTTTTCAACATTCTGGAAGCCTGCCGGCATCATCCGGTGGAGCATCTGGTGTATGCTTCTTCTTCCAGTGTGTATGGCTCCAACAAGAAGGTGCCCTACAGCACCGAGGACCAGGTGGATCACCCGGTATCGCTGTATGCAGCCACGAAAAAGTCCAATGAGCTGATGGCCCATGCCTACGCAAAGCTCTACAACATCCCGTCCACAGGATTGCGCTTCTTTACGGTGTATGGCCCGGCGGGCCGTCCGGATATGGCCTACTTCGGGTTTACCAACAAGCTGGTAAAAGGAGAGACCATCAAGATCTTCAATTACGGCAACTGCAAACGGGATTTTACCTATGTCGATGACATCGTAGAGGGTGTTGTCCGGGTGATGAAGAACGCCCCGGATAAGAAGACAGGAGAGGATGGACTGCCGGTCCCGCCCTATGCGGTTTACAACATTGGTAACCAGAATCCGGAGAATTTGCTGGATTTTGTGCAGATCCTTTCGGGGGAACTGGTCCGTGCGGGCGTTTTGCCGGAGGATTATGACTTTGAGGCCCATAAAGAACTGGTTCCGATGCAGCCGGGAGATGTGCCTGTGACCTATGCAGATACCAGTGCCCTGGAACGGGATTTCGGCTATAAACCCAGTACGAGCCTGCGGACTGGCCTGCGTAAATTTGCCCAGTGGTATGCTGCATTTTACGAAGAAGGAAAAGGAACTTGAATATGAGAAATTTTGCGGATTTGAAGATCGCAGTGGCCGGAACCGGCTATGTGGGTCTGTCCATCGCCACGCTTCTGGCACAGCATCATCCTGTGACGGCGGTGGATATCATTCCTGAAAAAGTTGCACTGATCAACGATAAGAAATCTCCGATCCAGGATGAATATATTGAAAAATATCTGGCAGAGAAAGATCTGGATCTGACGGCGACGCTGGATGCAAAAGATGCCTATGCCGATGCGGATTTTGTGGTCATTGCTGCACCAACAAACTATGATCCCAAGAAGGCGTTCTTTGATACCAGTGCAGTGGAAACCGTCATCGAAACAGTGATGGCCTGCAACCCGGAAGCAATCATGGTTATCAAGTCCACCATTCCGGTGGGCTATACCGAATCTGTGCGGAAGAAGTATCACTGCGACCGGATCCTCTTCAGTCCGGAGTTTTTGCGTGAGAGCAAGGCGCTTTACGACAATCTGTATCCCAGCCGGATCATTGTGGGCACGGATCTGCAGGATGCCACGCTGGAAGAAGCGGCACATGTCTTTGCGCAGCTGCTCCAGGAGGGCGCGATCAAAGAAAATGTGGATACGCTGTTCATGGGTTTCACAGAAGCGGAAGCGGTGAAACTGTTTGCCAATACCTATCTGGCATTGCGGGTGTCTTACTTCAACGAACTGGATACCTATGCGGAAATGAAGGGGCTGAACACCAGGCAGATCATTGATGGTGTCTGTCTGGATCCCCGTATCGGCACCCATTACAATAACCCCAGCTTCGGTTACGGCGGTTACTGCCTGCCGAAGGATACCAAGCAGTTGCTGGCCAACTATGCGGATGTGCCTGAAAATCTGATCGAGGCCATTGTGGAAAGCAACAGGACCCGCAAGGATTTCATTGCGGAACGTGTGCTGGAGATCGCAGGCGCCTATCAGGCAAACGACAGCTGGGATAAGCGCAAGGAAAAGGAAGTCGTGGTTGGTGTGTATCGGCTGACCATGAAGAGCAACAGCGATAATTTCCGCCAGAGTTCCATTCAGGGCGTTATGAAACGCATTAAGGCCAAGGGCGCAACAGTCATCATTTATGAGCCCACCCTGACGGATGGGGAGAAGTTCTTTGGCTCGGAAGTTGTGAATGATCTGGAAGTGTTCAAACAGAACAGCCATGCGATCATCGCCAATCGCTACGACAGCTGCCTGGACGATGTGAAGGGGAAAGTGTACACAAGAGATATTTTTCAGAGGGATTGATCATGCGCATTTTGCTTGTCAACTATCGGTATTTCATTTCCGGCGGCCCGGAAAAATATATGTTCAATATCAAGAGCCTGCTGGAACGCAATGGCCATGAGGTGATCCCGTTCTCCATCCATTCCAATAAGAATGTGGAAACGGAGTATTCCCGATATTTTATAGAGCCGATTGGAAGCCGGGATGCCACCTATTTTGAAGAGTGTAAAAAAACACCGAAAGTCATTTGGCAGATGCTGACCCGCAGCATTTATTCTGTGGAGGTCGAAAAAGCCATCCGGAAAGAAATTGCGGAAGTAAAGCCGGACCTGGTTTACATTATTCATTTTGTGAATAAGCTGTCCCCCAGTGTCATTTGCGGTGCCAAGAAAATGGGATTGCCTGTGGTTTTGCGGCTTTCGGATTACTTTTTGTTGTGCCCCAGATTCGATTTTATGTACAACAAAAAGCCTTGCGAAGAGTGCCTGACCAAGGGCTACGGGACCTGCATCCAGAAAAGATGCGTAAAAGGCTCTTTGTTTGCGTCTGCTGTCCGGGTCTTCTCCATGAAAGTACATAAGGCCATGGATGTCTACAAAAATGTGGATGCCTTCATTACGCCCTCGGAATTTTTGAAGAACAAACTCACTGCCAATGGGTTCGATCCCGACAAGATCACCTGCATTCCCACCTTTACCGCAAGCAAGTCAGAAGTTGGGGAACCGAAAACCGGCAGTTACGGCCTTTACTTTGGCCGGATCACGGAGGAAAAGGGCGTCGATACTGTGGTGAAAGCCTATGAAAGGATGCCGGAGCGCAGCGTGAAGATCATGGGCGATGATACTACGGAAGAAGCCAAACGCTTAAAGGCTTATATTGCAGAGAAAAAGATCGAAAATATTGAATTCGTCGGATTTCAGGCGGGGGAAGCCCTGGAACGTATCATTCAGGACGCAAGATTTACCCTGATCCCGTCGATTTGGTATGACAATCTTCCGAATACGGCGCTGGAATCTTTCCAGTATTCCAAACCGGTGATCGCAAGTAACATTGGCAGCCTGCCGGAATTGGTGCAGGATGGAGTCAACGGGTATTTGTTCGATCCTTATAAGCCGGAGGAGCTGGCGGAAAAGGTCAAACAATTGGATGACGACGAGACCGTGCGGACAATGGGTGCAAACAGCCGGCGGATTCTGGAAGAAAAATTTGCACCGGACACACACTACGATGCATTGATGGATGTGTTCGGAAGGGCTTGTGCGGAAAACAGATAAGCGATATTAGGAAAGGGGGAAATCAGCGATGCGGATCGCAATGGCGGTTCATGGATTGTCCAATGGCGGAGCAGAGCGGGTGGCCGCACTGGTGGCGAACCATTATGCGCGCGTTGGCCATGAGGTTTTGTTTCTGGCGGTTTACTCTCCGGAGAAGGTGTACCCGCTGGATCCTGCTGTGGAATACCGCTATGTTGGTGGCGCGACGCAGAGCAAGATCAAAAGAAAGTGCCAGCGGTCCTGGAATGTCTGTCAGGCAGTCCGGGAGTTCCGGGCGGATGTTGTGGTGTCCTTTATTATCGATGAAGTGATTTTGTGTGCGGTTGAAAAAGTGGCGCCCATCGTCTATTCCCTCCGGATCGACCCTGGTCAGGAGCATAATATCTGTCTCCGGGCGATTCGGTACTATTGTTACAGCAGAGCAAAAAAGGTGATTTTCCAAACACCGGATGCCAGAGATTATTTTTCGGAAACCATCCGGAAAAAGGGTGTGGTGATCGCCAATCCCCTTACCCGGGATCTGCCGGTGTGGAAAGGGGAAACTGGGGAAAAGACGGTGATCACGGCTTGCCGTCTGGATGAGCAGAAGAATCTTCCTATGCTGATCTCCGGTTTCGCCAAATTCTCTCAGAGCCACCCGGATTGGTCCTGTAAGATCTACGGAGAGGGCGACCAATTGGAGAAGCTGAAAGCCTGGGCCCAAAGTTGCGGCGTGGCGGACCGGGTGTTCTTCCCGGGATATGCCAAGAACATTCATGAGATTATGGCGTCTGCGGGCATCTTTGCTTTGACCAGTGATTATGAGGGCCTGTCCAATTCCATGCTGGAAGCGCTGGCCATCGGCGTACCCACGGTGTGCACCGATTGCCCTCCCGGCGGGGCTGCGCTGTACATTCACGATGGCGTGAACGGCATGCTGGTGCCGGTGGGAGACAGTGAGGCATTGCACCAAAAGCTTTGCCAAATGGCAGAGGATCCTGCCCTTTGCCAAGCTATGTCTGAAAATGCCCGAAAAATTCGGGAAACTTTGGATGTGGACCGCATTTTGAAATGCTGGGAAGATGTGCTTTTGTAAATTGAGGATCATACAAAAAGCGCATACTAATTTTTATAGGAGTCTTGACATGGGAAAGAAGATAGGATTTCAGGACAGCCTGGTTATGATCAAAGAAAAACGTTCCGATTATCTTCGGACGAAGGGACTGTACGAGGAAATCGTTGAGCGAAAACCGAGCTGGGAAGATGTGGTGCTGACGGATTCCCAGACAGCGGAAATCGAAAAGATCTACGGAAAAGGCATCGATACCCGCTGGCACCGGTACTATCAGGGATTTACCGGAACCTTTGAGCCCCGGTATTTGCCGGAACCGGTTTATTCACCGGCACTGGAGAAAAAGCTGAATCCCAAGCAGATCGCTATGGCGATAGAGGACAAGATCCTGATCCCGATTCTCTACGGCAACATCCCCGGGGTTGTGATCCCGGAAACGGTGGTATCGAATGCTTCCGGCATCTATTATGACCGGGACGGAAATGTGATCAGCGAAGAGCGGGCAAATGAATTGGTGAAAGCATATCTGGAAGAACACCAGGATGCTGTCATCAAGCCTATCCTGGACAGCTACGGCGGTGACGGCGTGATGCTGCTGGAGAAGGACTCTTTCCGGAAGATCCCCCACAGCCGTAACTTTATCGTGCAGAAGCGCATTCACAACCAGAAAGATATGCACGCATTGAATCCCTCCTCTCTGAATACGTTGCGGGTGATCACCTATATCTGCGACAACCAGTACTGGACGGCCCCCATCGCCATGCGAATGGGTACCACAACGGCTCTGACAGATAATATCAGCGCCGGTGGCATGACGGTTGGTGTTCAGGATGATGGAAGTCTGTGCAAGTGTGCCTATACGGAGCGGAATGGATGTAAAGGAGAGGCATTCGAACTGCATCCTTTGACGAAGATCCGCTTTGAAGGATACCGTATCGGGAATATCGACAAAGTCATTCAGGCAGCCATCGCCTGCCATAAGCGTACGCCCCATATGCGGATGGCCTCCTGGGACTTTACCTTGAACGAAGCGGGAGAAGCCGTGTTGATCGAAGTCAATCTGACTTCCCAGTCGGTTTGCTTCCCGCAGTATACCCATGGCAAGGCGCTCTTTGGGGAAAATACGGAGAAAATGCTGAAACTGATTGCGGATTAAGCAGCAGAAGCCATCCGGAACGTATGAGGTTCGTATCATGATGAAGAAACTGATAAAGTACATCCAGCACCCGACAAAAGTTGTGGAATTTTTGCAGGAAAGATGCAATTTCCCGGTGCTTCCCGATGAGTTGTATTTGAAGATTTGCTATAAACTGGCCATGGGGAAAAAGTTGGATCTGAAAAATCCCCAGACCTTTTCGGAGAAGCTTCAGTGGCTGAAACTCCACGACCGGAAGCCGGAATACACGAAATTGGTGGACAAGTATGAATGCAAAAAAATCATCGCGGAAAAAATCGGGGAAGAATATGTGATCCCCACCCTGGGGGTTTGGGACCGGTTTGACGATATCGATTTTGACAGTCTGCCCCAGCAGTTCGTGCTGAAGTGCACCCATGATTCCGGCAGCGTGATTTTGGTCAGGGACAAGCGGGAACTGGATATTCCGGCGGCCAAAAAAATGATGGAAAAAGCCCTCAAAAAGAATTATTACTATTCCGGCCGGGAATGGCCCTATAAAAATGTGCCGCCCCGGATCCTTGCGGAAGAACGGATCAGCGAAGGCGCACCGGACGATTACAAGTTCTATACATTCCACGGGAAAGTGGACAGCGTGATGGTATGCACGGAACGGGCTACGGGAAATACCAAATTCCGGTTCTATGACCGGGACTGGAACCGGCTGTATTACCAGAAGCCGGAGCTGGAACCGGCCGGGGATGTGGGCCGCCCGGCCTGCTTACCGGAAATGATCGAAATTGCGGAGAAACTGTCAAAAGACTTTGTCCATGTCCGGGTAGATTTGTACAACGTCGGGGAAAAGGTATACTTTGGGGAGCTGACAATGTTCGATGAAAGCGGATTTGTGCCCGAATATACCGATGAGAGAAATTTGATATTTGGTCAGAAAATGGATCTGCACAACATCTGACCAGCGCCGGGAGGTTTGCGTCATGATGGATAAACTGATGCGGTACATAAAGCATCCGAGAAGGATCTTCGTATATTTGCAGGTAAAATGCAATTTCCGCGGGTTTTCGGATGCGTGTTATCTGAAGATCTGCTATTGGCTGACCATGGGAAAAAAGCTGAATTTGGAAAATCCCCAGACCTTTACAGAGAAGCTCCAGTGGCTGAAACTGTATGACCGGAGACCGGAATATACGGGACTGGTCGATAAGTACGCATTCAAGCGGTTTGTATCGGAAACGATCGGGGAAGAATATGTGCTCCCGGCACTGGGGGTATGGGACCGGTTTGACGATATCGACTTTGCCAGCCTGCCCCAGCAGTTTGTTCTGAAGTGCACCCATGATTCCGGCAGCGTAATTTTGGTGAAAGACAAAGAAAAGCTGGACATCCCGGCGGCCAAAAGAAAGCTGGAAAAAGCCCTCAAAAAGAATTATTACTATTCCGGCCGGGAATGGCCCTATAAAAATGTGCAGCCCCGGATCTTCGCGGAACCCTATCTGCAGGAACCCAGCGGAGAAGCCGACGGCGAAGAAATGCTGACGGATTATAAGTTCTACTGCTTCAACGGCGTCCCCAAAATGATGTACATCGCAAAGGACAGAAGCAAGAAACCGGGACTGGACTACTTTGATATGGACTTTGTGCATCTGCCCTGCTGCATGGAAGATGATACAAACGCAGCCATTCTCCCCTCCAAACCGGCGCAGTTTGAAAAAATGAAAGAACTTGCGGCGATCCTTTCCAAAGATATCCCCCATGTCCGGGTGGACTTCTACAGCATTGACGGGAAACTGTATGTAGGAGAGCTGACGTTCTTTACCTGCAGTGGATTTTGTGCTGTGAAGCCGGATGAGTGGGATCAGATCATGGGAGATATGCTGGAACTGCCGGAAACGGCAGCCACTGGTGCATAAGAATAAAGATTTGAAAACGGTTTAATAGTTCCATATGAAAACAAAAAAAATTCTCTATAATATCCTTTCTTCCCTTGCTTTCCAGGTGATCGCCTTTGCCTGCGGACTGATCCTGCCCCAGCTGGTGCTGGAAACCTATGGTTCCGCTTACAACGGCGTGATCCAAACCATCACCCAGTTTGTGGGATATATCTCCATTCTGACAATCGGGGTCAACGGACCTACACGTGTGGCGATTTATAATGCTTTTGCACAGGAAGATGACCATAAGCTACATGGCGTTGTGAGAGCAAACGAATTGTACATGCGAAAGATCGCCGTTGTTCTGGCACTGTATATGGTGCTGCTGGCGATTTTTTATCCCCTCCTTGTCCGGGAGAATTTTGGATGGTGGGAAGTTGCCTCGCTGGTGCTGATCATCGGCACGGGGGAACTTGTGGGATATGTCTGGGGCTACAGCAGCCAGATCCTGCTGGAGGCTGACCAGAGAAACTATATCTATACCCTGCTGCTGATTTTCAGCAAGATCAGCAGCACCGTGCTGGCCATCGTGCTGATCAACCGGAGCTGCACCATCTATGCGGTGCGGATCGCCATGGCAGTCAGCTTCGCCGTGGCCCCGATCCTGACGGACGTGATCACCAAGCGAATGTATCACATCAATACGAAAGTCAAGCCGGACAATTCGGCCATTGACCAGCGGGGGGATGCGGTTGCCCATTCCCTGGCGGCAATTGTGAATGACAATGCACCCACGTTCCTGCTGGCCATCCTGACGGATCCGGTGACGGTTTCCGTATATTCCATCTATGATTTGATCCTGGATAATCTGCTCAAGGTTCAAAGTGCGTTTACCGACAATCTGGAAGGGGCCTTTGGGGAATTCTGGGCGAAGAAAGAGATCGAAAAATTCCGTCAGAAGTTCAGCACGCTGGAATATCTGATGTTTATGTTCCTGCTGCTGGTGTATACGACAACGGCGACCCTGATCCTGCCCTTTATGAAGATCTACACGGCGGATGTTACGGACGCCAACTATGTCCTGCCGGCCTTTGCCTGCCTGTTTGTCTGCTCCACAGCGACCTACAGCCTGCGCACGCCCTATACCATTGCCGTTCAGGCGGCGGGCAAATACCGGGAAACCAAGAAAAATGCCACCACAGAGGCGATCATCAACGTCGGCGTTTCTCTGGTGGCGACCTGCCTGTGGGGACTGAAAGGCGTGGTGATCGGCTCCCTGGCGGCGAACCTGTACCGCATTTTCAGCTATGCGCACTTCTACTACTGCAGGATGCTGAATACATCCATGGCTACCTTCTACAAACGGATCGGCTGGATGCTGATCAGCGGCGGGGCCATCCTCTGGGTGCAGAGGATGGTGGTAAACAGCGCATTGACCATCGAAAGCTGGCTGCAGTGGGCTGTGGCCGGTGTGGTCTGTGTGGCAGTGGCCGGCGTGCTGTCCCTGTGCTCTTCCTGGTTCTTCTGCCGGCAGGATCTGAAAGAATCCCTGCATCTGGTGAAAGTCATGCTGAGCAGAAGATGAGCTTTTGACCTTAAGAACATACATAAACGCCCGGGGGCTGTTCTGTTGCGGAACGGCCCCCGGGCGTTTGGCGCCTGGGATTTGATGGGGACTTTCTGAGCGGCTGTTGTTTACAATTTCCCTCTTTTGTGCTATCATAAAAGAAAAACAGAAAGGGAAAAACGCATATGAAAGGCATCATCCTGGCCGGTGGTTCCGGCACCCGGTTGTATCCTCTGACGAAAGTCACATCCAAGCAGTTGCTTCCTGTTTATGATAAACCCATGATCTATTACCCCTTGTCTACCCTGATGCTGGCAGGGATCCGGGATATTCTGATTATCTCCACCCCCACGGATACCCCCAAGTTTCAGGACCTGCTGGGGGATGGCAGCCATTTTGGCATTCAGCTGCGCTATGCGGTGCAGCCCTCTCCCGATGGCCTGGCTCAGGCATTTTTGATCGGGGAAGAATTCATCGGCAACGAGCCCTGCGCCATGGTGCTGGGAGACAATATTTTCTACGGCAACGGATTCTCGGGACTCCTGCAGCAGGCGGCAGCCAATGCAGAACATGGCCGGGCCACCATTTTCGGCTACCATGTTCCGGATCCGGAGCGGTTCGGCGTGGTGGAATTCGATGCCGAAGGCAAGGTGCTGTCTCTGGAAGAAAAACCCAGGGTGCCCCGGAGCAATTATGCCGTTACCGGCCTGTACTTCTACCCCGCCGGGGTTTCGGAACTGGCAAAACAGGTGAAACCTTCTGCCCGGGGAGAGCTGGAGATCACCACTCTGAATGATATGTATTTACAGCGCAATCAGCTGGATGTCCAGCTCATGGGCCGGGGGTTTGCCTGGCTGGATACCGGCACCATGGAATCCCTGCTGGAGGCAGCAGAATTCATCCACATGGTGGAAAAGCGCCAGAGCGTAAAGATCTCTGCCCCGGAGGAAATCGCCTACCGCTTCGGCTGGATCACCACAGAGGAATTGCTGGACTCTGCCAAAATGTATGGAAAATCCCCCTACGGCGAGCATCTGCGCCGGGTGGCAGAGGATCAGGTAAAGCACTTGAAGTAAGGAGAAAGCGTATGACCATTATCGTCACCGGCGGCGCCGGATTCATTGGTTCCAATTTTATTTTTCATATGCTGGGCAAGTACCCGGACTACCGCATCGTCTGTCTGGACAAGCTGACCTATGCGGGCAACCTGTCTACCCTGGCTTCCGTCATGGAGAATCCCAACTTCCGCTTCGTGAAGCTGGATATCTGCGACCGGGAGGGGGTTTACCAGCTTTTTGAAGAGGAACATCCCGACATGGTGGTGAACTTCGCCGCCGAGAGCCATGTGGACCGCTCCATTGAAAATCCCGAAGTATTCCTGCAAACCAATATTCTGGGCACCCAGGTGCTGATGGATGCCTGCCGGAAATTCGGCATTCAGCGCTACCACCAGGTCTCCACCGACGAAGTCTACGGTGACCTGCCCCTGAACCGGCCGGATCTGTTCTTCACCGAGGAAACTCCCATCCATACCAGTTCTCCTTATTCTTCTTCCAAGGCCGGGGCTGACCTGCTGGTGCTGGCCTATCACCGGACTTACGGTCTGCCTGTGACCATTTCCCGGTGCTCCAATAACTATGGCCCCTACCACTTCCCGGAGAAGCTGATCCCCCTGATGATCGCCAACGCCCTGAACGATAAGCCCTTGCCGGTTTACGGCACCGGCGAGAATGTCCGGGACTGGCTGTATGTGGAAGACCACTGCAAGGCCATTGATCTGATTCTCCACAAGGGCCGGGTGGGGGAAGTGTACAACATCGGTGGCCACAATGAGATGCGGAACATCGACATCGTGAAGATCATCTGCAAGGCACTGGACAAGCCCGAATCCCTTATTACTTACGTCACCGACCGAAAGGGACATGACATGCGCTATGCCATTGACCCCACCAAGATCCATTCCGAGCTGGGCTGGTTGCCGGAGACCAAGTTCGCCGACGGCATTCAGAAGACCATCCGCTGGTATCTGGACAATCAGGATTGGTGGAAGACCATCATTTCCGGGGAATATCAACACTACTACGAAAAGATGTATGGTGACCGCTGATGGGACAGATCAAAGTGGAAAAGGACGTTGGCGGTATTTCCGGCCTGTGCGTCATTACCCCTGCTGTTCACGGGGATGACCGGGGCTATTTTCTGGAAACCTACAGCCGCCGGGATATGGAAGAAAACGGCATTTTCGTGGAATTCAAACAGGATAATCAGTCCATGTCCCGGAAGGGTGTCCTCCGTGGCCTGCATTTTCAGATCCACCACCCCCAGACCAAACTGGTGCGGGTGATCCGGGGCAGCGTTTTTGACGTGGCGGTGGATCTGCGTCCCGGCTCTGCCACTTACGGCAAGTGGTTTGGCGTGGAGCTGACGGCGGAAAATCACAAGCAGTTCCTGATCCCCCGTGGATTCGCTCACGGCTTTCTGGTACTCAGTGACGAAGCGGAGTTCTGCTACAAGTGTGACGATTTTTACCACCCCAATGACGAAGGGGGCCTTGCCTGGAACGATCCCGGCATTGGCATTCAGTGGCCTCAGGTCCAGGGCACCTATCCCGGCAACGCCGATGGATCCGGCTATTGCCTGAGTGATGGCACGCCCCTGACCCTCAGCGAAAAAGATCAGCGGTGGAATACCCTGGCATAACAATCTCCCCGGATGCATAAGCATCCGGGGAGATTGCTGTCAATCCAAAGGCGTGAATTCATAGATGTAGGTAACACTTTCCCCTTCAAATCGGTAGAGGATCTGACCGCCGGGGAGAGTTTCCCGGGAGAAATGCGGGAAGTCTTTGCCGTGCTTCATGCGCACATAATCGTCGGTGTTTTCCAGCTCCGCTTCCTCGAAGAAGGTCTGAGGCCGGGATGCACCGGCGCAGGCGTTGTAAAACTTGGCTACGATCTCATATTCCCGCATAAAAATCCCTCCATGTCAATTGTCAAAATATTCGCTGACATCGGCCTTATCGTTGTACTGCTTCCGGACCCGGAGCACAATGGAACCGTCCTCCTGCTCGTCGGTGCTGACGATCTGGTAGCGGGTACGGGTGCGCTCTAAACTCTGGCGGTAGCGATCCACCTCCCGGCGGTTCATTTCCAGGATGGCGTTCCGGCTCAGGCCGCAGTCGTCCTTCTGACAGAAAATCAGAGTCTGCTGGATGCAGGCTGCCTTGACACGTTTCATGCTGTCACCTCCCTCTGCCCCGTGGGACAATATTGAGAGATGATACGCGTTGGAGCGATGCCGAATGCCGATGCACTCTCTTGGAAATATTCTAACAAATCAGAGAGAAAATTTCAAATTTGCGTTTTTTACAAAGTTTTTGCTTCTGTTTTGTTAGAAAAAGTTCCCCCGGTGGAATGTCCAACGGGGGGAGAAGTGTTACTGCATATGCTCGCTGGCCCGGAAGCTGTCCGGCAGCAGCTGGGTGAGGGTGCGGGTCTCGTAGCCGTCGGGGGTGATCATGTAGATCAGGAAATCATCGTCACAGAATTCCCGCATGACCTGACGGCAGACACCGCAGGGCGGGAAAATACCGGTGATGATGCCATCCTTGCCGCCGCAGACGGCGATGGAGACGAATTCCCGCTGGCCATCGTACACGGCCTTAAAAAAGGCAGTGCGCTCTGCGCAGTTGGTGGGGCCGTAAGCGGCATTTTCGATGTTGCAGCCCTGATACACCGTGCCGTCTTTGCACAGCAGGGCAGCGCCGACTTTATAGCCGGAGTAGGGAACATAGGCGTGGGTCATAGCCTCTTTTGCCAGTTCCACAAGTTGTTCAGGGGTCATAGGATACCTCCTTGGGTAGTTAGGAGCGTGAAGTTTCGGAATGTCCGTAGGGCGGGGGCATGCCACCGCCGTCCCAAAGCCTTCCCCTTTGGGGAAGGTGGCGCGGCAAAGCAGCGACGGATGAGGTCTTGGCTCTCTCTCTGGGAGAGCTGTTGCCGCAGGTGACTGAGAGGGCCAATGACAGCGGAGAAAATTACTTATTCTCCATAGCCACGGCCACGTCCAGGGCGACCTTCATCATGGTGGTGAAGGAATTCTGACGCTGCTCGGCGGTGGTCTCTTCGCCGGTGAGGATATGGTCGGAGATGGTGCAGATGCACAGGCCACGCTTGCCGTAGCGGGCAGCGTTCATGTACAGGGCAGCGGCTTCCATTTCCAAAGCCATGACGCCCATCTTCTTCTGGTTGTACAGGGTGTCCAGACCACCGGGGACTTCGGCGTGGTCACCGTAGAAGGCATCGGAGGAGCTGACGTTGCCCACATGGTACACGGCACCGTTGGCCTCGGCGGCCTTCACGGCTTCGCTGACCAGTTCCCAGGAAGCAATGGGGGCGAAGGTGCCAGGGTAGTGGAACTGGGCGGCAAAGTTGCTGTCGGTGCAGGCGCCCTGGCCGATGACCAGGTCATACAGGTGGATGTTTTCCTGAATGGCACCGGCGGAGCCCACGCGGATGATGTTTTCCACGCCGAAGAAGTTGAACAGCTCGTGGGAGTAGATGCCGATGGCGGGCATGCCCATGCCGGAAGCCATGACGGAGACCTTCACGCCCTTGTAATAACCGGTGTGGCCCTGAACGCCACGGACGTTATTCACCAGAACAGGATTCTCCAGGAAGTTCTCGGCAATGAACTTGGCCCGCAGAGGATCGCCGGGCATCAGAACGGTCTTGCCAAAGCCGATCTTATCGGCAACGTTGATATGAGGGGTGGTGGGGAAGTTAGACATGGTAATATCTCCTTTACAATGAATTATAAATTGTTTTGGGGATAATGTTTACAAATTGCGGTCAATATCTTCAGAATTTCTTCCAAATCGGAAGACATGCTCAAATATTGTCTGTCTGAGATATAGTGGGTTTCCCTCAGCAATCTCAGCCAATATTGAGTCTCATTTGCTTCTTTCAGGGCTATTTTGAGTTTTGCAACAAAATCTGCTGTGCTCTGTGCCCGCTGGGCTTCTGCGAGATTTGCCCCAATGCTGGTTCCACTTCTGCATATCTGCCTGGAAATGACGGACTCCCGCTTTTGCTTCAACAAATACCGCTGCAGATTGACAATGCGCACAGAAAAAGCAAAACTTTTCTCCAGAATTACATTTTGTTTCACGATATGCGCCCCACAATTTGTAATTTATAATTTGTAATTATGAATTATTTTGCCCGTGTAAGCGGATCTTCCGGTGTTCCTGGATGCCGCGGATGTAGCATGTGTGGCACATGGCAATGTAACAGTCGTTGCCGCCGAGAACCACCTGGGCACCTTCGGTGACAATATAGCCATCGTTGACACGGGCGTTGACGGTGGCCTTGGCACCGCAGTCGCAGATGGTTTTGATCTCCTGGATGGTATCGGCAATTTCCATGAGCCGGCGGCTGCCGGGGAAAAGACGGGTCAGGAAATCCGTCCGCAGGCCGAAGCACATGACGGGAATGTTGTGCTCATCCACAATGGCCCGGAGTTGGTCGATTTGCTTTTCCGTCAGGAACTGGCACTCGTCCACGATGATCACATCGCTCTGTCTTGCCTTGCTTCCCAGGAACCGGGCGTAGATATCATCCTGGGGTGGGATGACTTCCACCTCTGCTTCCAGCCCGATGCGGCTGCGCAGAATGGTCTCCCCATCCCGGGTGTCGGCACTGGGCTTGATGAGCCAGACTTTCAGATCGTTCTCTTCGTAGTTGTACTTGGTGATCAGAGCCTGAGCCGTTTTGCTGGAACCCATGGCGCCGTATTTGAAATATAACTTAGCCATATTTACTACCTCCGTTTGCTTCTTCATTATACCGAAAACCAGCCGTTAACGCAACCCCTATTTTATGCGGTTTTCACAAGCGGGCGGGCAGTGCC
>CAYXUI010000010.1:28620-38318 GCA_964468195.1 uncultured Oscillospiraceae bacterium
CTGAAAAAGGAAAAATCTGCAACCAAGTTGCCTTGTTTGTCGAGTATACCATCAGAAGGAGGTCGTGACCTATGAAACAGAAACTATTATCCCTTTTGCTGACGCTGGCTCTGCTGCTGAGCCTTGCTGCCTGCGGTGCCAGCACCAGTGAGACCGCTTCTGCCAATGTCATGGCAATGCGGGAAAGCTATGATGAAGCAGCTCCGGCGGAAGCTGGGGGCGTTATGGATGCCGGAAGCGGCGCCGATGCTACCATACTGCCGGAAAACCGGAAGTGGATCATCACGGTGTATCTGGATGCGGAGACGGAAGATCTGGAAGCTGCTCTGGAAGCCTTGGACGAGAAAATCACGGCCATGGATGGCTATGTGGAGGATCAGAGCATTTATAATGGCAGTGCCTATTCCAGCCGCCGGTACCGCAATGCCAGTCTGACCATCCGGATCCCGGCAGAGGATGTGGAGGATTTTGCCACGGACGTGGCGGGGATCGCCAATGTGGTGAGCCGGGAGAAAAACTTAGAAGACATTACCTTAAGCTATGTGGCCACGGAAAGCCGCATGACCGCACTGGAAACGGAGGAAGCCCGGCTGCTGGAACTGCTGGAACAGGCGGAGAATATGTCCGACCTGCTGGAAATTGAGGCCCGGCTGACGGAAGTACGCTATGAGCTGGAAAGCGTCACCTCCCAGATGCGGCTTTACAACAACCAGGTGGAGTACGCCACCATTTATCTGAGCCTGTCGGAAGTCCAGGAGTACACCCCGGTGGAGGAGCCCACCCTCTGGGAGCGGATTCGGGATGGTTTCCTGAACAGCCTGAAGGGCCTGAAAGATGGGGCTGTGGAGCTGGTGGTATGGGTCATCGTCATGTCTCCCTATCTCGTGATTTTGGCAGTGGTGGTCGTGATTCTGCGTCCCCTGCTACGGAAGGTACATTTCCGCAAAAAGAAGAAAGAGTAAATGGAAAAGCTGCGGCAACATTCCTTGCCGCAGCTTTTTGTTGTCTTATCCATGCATCGCCCGGTAGGCGATCATGGCGGCCTCCGGGGATTTTGTGCAGGTCATATCCCACAGAGGGACCCGGCGGGAAAGGGATTCCACCAGTTCCCGGAATTTTGGCTGACAGCTTCCCGCCAGCGGAGTACATGCCTGATGCAGAAAGCTGGACAGGGCTTCTTCCGGGGACAGGGGAGAGATGACATTTTCCCCGCCCCGGTGAAGAATGCAGATGCCTTTCAGGGGAACTTCCACATTGTTATCCAGCCCGTGTTTTCCACTCCAGGGGGCGCCGCAGAGGAAAACGCCCTCCGGGGCAAACCGGAGAAAGGGTTTGTCATCGTTGACCATCACCACACGCTCCCCGAAAGTTTCCTGCCAATAGCGGGTGTGGGTGGATTTGCCGGTGCCGCTTTTGGCGGTGAAGAGGTAACCTTCCCCGTCCACGGCCAGCGCACTTCCGTGAAACAGGAGAATGTCCAGGGGGAACAGAGCTTCTGCGACCTTCCGCTGGATCACCGCCCGGTCCAGAAAGGGATCGGAAAACTGCCGGAACCGGAAGCCTTCTTCCATGGCTTCCAACCGGGCCAGCTCCTGCTCCTGGGCCAGTTCTTCCGGGAAGACCCGGACAAAATGGCTTGGGGCCTCCTCCGTCCAGTATTTCCGGCAATAGTCCCGGCTGCTGTCAAACAGGGATGTCACGGCTATAGATTGCCCGGCGATGGAAATGGTGAATTCTGCCACTTACATCCCTTTCCGGACAAAGTCCAGCAGGGCTTCTTTTGCGTTGGGCAGGTTTTCGTCGATGACCTGATCCAGCAGGGCGTTCAGGGTGTTGCCAACCTCCCGGCCTTTTAAGCCCAGCGCCATGAGATCCCGGCCGTTTACTGCCAGATCTTTCAGGCTCAGGCAGGCGTCTTCGGCACGGATCTCATCCAGCAGAGAACGGATAGCGGCAAAGTCCACGTCCCATTCCCCGGCACCCTTTCCGGCCAGATCCGCTTCCTGCAACTGTAGCAGCTGCTCGTAAGCTTCCCAACCCATGGAACTGAGCTGACGGCGCAGGAACTTCTTCTCCGGCAAAGGCCTTGTCATATGGGCGGCAATGAGCTGCACCACCCGCTGCCGCAGGGCATTGGGGGCTTTCAGCTCCTGCAAAATGGTTTCTGCCATGTCGGCACTGGCCTGAGCGTGGCCATAGAAATGGCCACGGCCATTTTCATCCTGAGTAAAGGTGGGAATTTTTCCCACATCGTGAAGCAAAGCTGCCCAGCGGAGTGTCACATCCCCGGGGACGGCTTCCACCACATGGGCCACATGGATTATCAGATCGTAAGCGTGGTGGGGGCTGCGCTGGTCGAAGCCGATCATGGGCTTCAATGCTGGGATAACGCCGGAAAAAATGGGAGCAAAGCGAACCACTTCTTCCGCAGTCAGAGTGGGGAGCATTTTGCTCAGTTCGTCAAAGACCCGCTCCCGGGCCAGATTGTCCATCAAAGGCATTTGCCGGTGCATGGCCTCTTCTGTGGCGGGATCCACCGTCAAACCGTACCGGGAAGCAAAGCGGATGCCCCGGAGGATCCGCAGAGAATCCTCCTGATACCGTTCGTCGGCATCGCCCACGGCCCGGAGAATGCCCTTTTCCAGGTCTTCCCGACCACCGAAGGGATCGGCGTAGCCCCGGGTGGGAGAATAGGCCATGGCGTTGATGGTATAGTCCCGGCGGGACAGATCCTCCCGGATGTCGGAAACAAAATGCACCCAGTCCGGGTGGCGGTTGTCCTGATAGCCCCCTTCGGTGCGGAAGGTGGTGATCTCCACCACTTCCTTGCCGAAGATCACGCCAACGGTGCCGTGCTTCTTTCCGGCCAGCACCAGACCATGGTCAGAAAAGAGCTTTTCCGTTTCCTCCGGCAGGGCGGCGGTACACAGGTCATAGTCCTTGGGGGTCCGGCCCAAACAGTCGTCCCGGACACAGCCGCCTACGGCATAGGCGGCGTAGCCTGCATCCTCCAACCGTTGGATGCAGAAGGAAATGATTTTGGGAAGGTACATCTCTTATCCCTCCTTCGGCCGGAAAGTGCCCGGCAGGCAGGTCAGACCAAAGAGAAAACCACCCAGATTCAGGTAAGGATAGGCACCAAAAGCCATGGCAGTGGCATAGAAGAACACCAGACAGGGAGCAGACAGGCTCAGCATCCGGCGCTTGGGCAGTCCGGCGCAGAAAGCGCTGAGGTGATAGGTCAGGAAGGCCAAAGCCACGGTGCCCAGCAGGTCGAAGCCATAGTCCGTCAGCTGGGGATTGCTGCACCAGAGCTGATAATGTACGATCACATGGATCAGGGCAAACAGGCAGGCAAACGCATAGCAACCGAAGAAGGGCTGCTTCCCCCTGAGCCGGGCAGCCCCTGCCCAAATTAGACCCAGACTGCCCAAAATGCCGAAGAGCTTCCACAGCATGCCCAGCAGCCCGGCGATGGGGGCGGGGTTCAGCACAGCGGTGCAGAGCATTCCGGCGGCCAGCATCCCGTGACCGAGAAACGCAGATTTGCTGGCGGGGAAATGCAGGGGAACATTGCCGAGCTTTTCTTCCTGCAGTGCAGAATACAGGGCATAACCCAGTGCTGCCAGTGTCAGCACCCACAGAGTGATGACCAGCGGATGGAAGGTCACCACCAGATTTTTTTCGTCCACGGCATACCGGTATACAAGATACCGCAGGGCAAACCCCGCTGCCGCCAGCGGAATGAGAATGCCATTTCGTTTGGATCGATTCATATTATCCACTTCCTTTTGAAGAATATCAAACAACAGTTACAGCAGTATTATACCAGTCCGGGAGCAGAATTTCCAGTCTTTGGGCGAAAAACTATTTGGGCTTGTTTTGTGGGAGTTTTCAGGATATAATAGAAGTATCGTGAAAGATTGGAGAGAAAAGTATGTTGTTAACTGTCATTGCCGTCCTGTCGGCGCTGCTGGCGGTGGGATTGCCGCTGAAAATGGGGTGGACATTGTGGACGATCCTGCCCTGGTTTGTGGGGAGTTTTCTGGGGCTGCTGTTGCTGGCGGCGGCTTTTTTGTGCCTGCTCTGCGCCCTTGTGGATCTGGACACACCCCAGGAAGAGGACAGTCCGGTTTACCGCTTCTTTATGCACCTGTACATCGATCTGCTGCTGGCCATCGGCCGGGTCCACATCGAAACCAGGGGGCTGGAACAGCTGCCCAGGGATGGCCGCTTCCTGCTGGTGTGCAACCACCAGGATGATTCCGACCCGGCGCTGATCCTCCATGCCTTCCCCAAAAGCCAACTGGCCTTTATCTCCAAGAAGGAGAACCGTACCATGTTCGCTGTGGGCAAATTCATGCACAAGACCCTGTGCCAGATGATCGACCGGGAAAACGACCGGGAAGCACTGAAAACCATCCTCAAGTGCATCCAGCTTATTAAGGAAGATAAGGTCTCCATCGCTGTGTTCCCGGAAGGGGGCATCAAGGTCAAGGGCAAACTGAGCCCCTTCCGCAGCGGCGTGTTCAAAATTGCCCAGAAGGCCAATGTGCCCATTGTGGTGTGCACGCTAAAGGGCAGCACCTACCTGATTAAAAATGTCCTCCGGGGCAAGAGTGCTCAGGTGCAGCTGAATCTGCTTACGGTCATCCCGGCGGAAGAACTGAAAGGCGTGAAAACCACCGAGATCGCCCAGCGGGTACACGGCCTGATGCAGGCGGATCTGGGGGAAGAATTCCGGCTGGAAGAATGAGGGCTCGTAGGGCGGGGGCATGCTCCCGCCGACTCTCTGTAGATATTGAATTGGCTTGTTGAAAAGAAAATGTTTCGCCTACTTCATGGTTTTGCGAGCTTTTTGTGATATTTCTGATTAATGGGTAACGCATCCTGTATTGTGGTACCATCCAAACAACTGTGTGATTATTGCTATCTGACCGGCGGGGGCATGCCCCCGCCCTACGAAGGCTTCAACTCCCAACTTTCTCCTTCTTTTTCCATTTTCTCTCTTTACATTTGGTAAATTGTGTGTATAATGGTTCGTGAACAGAGTAGGAGATTTCGCGTTAAGTGCCGACGGGACGGGGAGTTGCCCGATGGACGAAGGATGGATTCCACGATGAGATCACCGCACCCGCTGCCCATATAGGATTACCTCCTTTATGTAGCAACGATACTCGGTCGGGCGATTGGCTGGCTGATATACGCTGCCGTTTCCCACGGGTCATCCGAAATACAACTCCCTGACGAAAAGTCAGGGATATTTTTATGTTCGGATGTCGGTTGGGGGCTAAGCTGCCGGTCAACGCTGCATCAAAAGGAGGATGTTTTTATGTCAACCAGAGTCAAATCCACAGCCGTTTACTCCACTCCCTTCTCCAAAGCCTACTGGCGGGATGCCGCCGCTGAGCTGAAGGACACCAAAATGCTGGTCATCACCGCATTGATGATCGCCCTTCGGGTGGCCCTGAAGCCCCTGGCCATTCCCCTTGGCCCCCAGCTGTCCATCCAGACGGCTATGCTGGCCACGGCTTTGGGCTCCATGATCTTTGGCCCCGTCATGGCCATCCCTGCCGCCATCGTGTCGGATACCGTGGGCTTTATACTCTATCCCACCGGCGATTATTTCCTGCCTTTCGTGCTGACGGAGATCTCTTCCACGGTGATCTATGCTTTGATGCTCTATCGGGCGGATAAGGTCACCCCGGTGCGGGTGATGCTGTCCCGGTTCTGCATCTGCCTGTTCGTCAATGTGATCATGCAGCAGTTCATCTATGCCTGGTGGTATGCCTACATCGGCAACCCGGAGCAGGCCAAAGAGTCCATCCTGGGGATGATGACCGTGGCACGGATCTTCAAGAATCTGGCCATGTTCCCTCTGGAAAGCGTGGTGCTGACCCTGTTTCTGCGGTGTATGATGCCGGTGTGCAAGCGGGCCGAGCTGATCTACTCCACCGACACCGATATGAAGTTCGACAAAAAGCAGATCGTGACCCTTGTTTGCCTGATCCTTATCGGCTGTGTATCTGCCACCGCCTACCTGGGTTATCGCTACAGCACCTCTTCCCGCAGTGCCGACTATAAGACCGAGGAGCGTGTGGAAATTCAGCAGTCCATGGCGGAACTTGTGAAGAAGGAAACCGGCGACTGGGATGACGAGACCGTTATCTGCATCGTGGACAGTGCCTACCGGGGCCTGTTCCAGAGCGAGACGGATTACACCGTGGCGGTGTATGTGCTGGATGAAGACGCCTTTGCGGAAGCCCAGGCTCAGGACAGCAGTTACACCATGGAAAAGCTCTGGGCCTACTCCAAGTCCGGCCCTAAGAAGGACCAGTACCAGACATTGACCAAAGTGGCCAGCTGTGCCATCACGAAAAACGAAAAGACCGGCGAGATTTTGTCCTTTGCCTGCACGCCGGTGGAGTGAAAGATACATGTCATTTTACCAAAAACTTCCTCCGATTCTTGTGGTCGGAGGAAGTTTTTTCTTGCAGATTGTTGAAAATGGAAAATTTGCAAAATTGTTTGCATTTTTTGTACAACCGTGCTATACTGTATGGGCGCAAAGAAAAAGTTTAAAAATGTAATATTACAGGTGAAAACGGCAAGCCTGAAATTTGAAAGGGGTACAAAAGAATGTCTCACAAATATGTCTACCTGTTTACCGAAGGCAACGGTAAAATGCGGGAGCTCCTGGGCGGCAAGGGCGCCAATCTGGCGGAAATGACTAACATCGGTCTGCCTGTTCCTCAGGGCTTTACCATTTCTACCGAGGCCTGCACCCGGTATTATGACGACGGCCGCAAGATCGCTGACGAAATCAAGGAAGAGATCATGTGCTACGTCGATAAACTGGAAGCCATCACCGGCAAGAAGTTCGGCGATAAGGAGAATCCTCTGCTGGTTTCCGTCCGTTCCGGTGCCCGGGCCTCCATGCCCGGCATGATGGACACCATCCTGAACCTGGGCCTGAACGAGGACGTGGTGGAAGTTATGGCTGCCAAGTCCGGCAACCCCCGCTGGGCCTGGGACTGCTACCGTCGGTTTATCCAGATGTATTCCGACGTGGTCATGGAAGTGGGCAAGAAGTACTTTGAAGTTCTCATCGACCGGATGAAGGAAGAAAAGGGCGTCACCCAGGACGTGGAGCTGACTGCTGAGGATCTGAAGACCTTGGCCGGCCAGTTCAAGGCCGAGTACAAGTCCAAGCTGGGTGTGGACTTCCCCACCGATCCCAAGGAGCAGCTGATGGGCGCCATTCAGGCTGTGTTCCGCTCCTGGGATAACCCCCGTGCCAACATCTACCGCCGGGAAAACGACATTCCTTACTCCTGGGGCACTGCCGTCAACGTTCAGTCCATGGCCTTCGGCAACATGGGCGATGACTGCGGTACCGGCGTTGCCTTTACCCGTAATCCCGCTACCGGCGAGAAGAAGCTCTTCGGCGAATTCCTGACCAATGCCCAGGGCGAGGACGTGGTGGCCGGTGTCCGGACTCCCATGCCCATCTCCGAGATGGCTGAGAAGTTCCCCGAGGCTTTCGCTCAGTTCACCAATGTCTGCCAGATCCTGGAGAACCACTATCACGACATGCAGGATATGGAGTTCACCGTGGAAAACGGCAAGCTGTATATGCTCCAGACCCGTAACGGCAAGCGTACCGCTCCTGCCGCTCTGAAGATCGCCTGCGATCTGGTGGACGAAGGCCAGATCACTGAGAAGCAGGCTGTGGCTATGATCGAGCCCAGAACCCTGGATACCCTGCTGCATCCCCAGTTCGATGCCGCTGCTCTGAAGGCTGCACAGCCCGTCGGCCGTGCTCTGGCGGCTTCTCCCGGTGCTGCCTGCGGTAAGATCGTCTTCACCGCCGAGGATGCCAAGGCCTGGGCCGACCGGGGCGAAAAGGTGGTACTGGTTCGCCTGGAGACCTCTCCTGAGGATATCGAAGGCATGATGGCCGCTCAGGGTATCCTGACCGTCCGTGGTGGCATGACCTCCCACGCTGCCGTTGTGGCCCGTGGCATGGGCACCTGCTGCGTCTCCGGCTGCACCGAGATCAAGATGGATGAGGAGAACAAGCAGTTCGTTCTGGCCGGCAAGACCTACCACGAAGGCGACTACCTGTCCCTGGACGGTTCCACCGGCTGCATTTACGATGGCATCATCGCCACCAAGGAAGCCGAGATCGCCGGTGAGTTCGGCCGCATTATGGCCTGGGCTGACCAGTACCGCACCCTGAAGGTCCGCACCAATGCCGATACCCCCCGTGACGCCATCAAGGCCCGTCAGCTGGGTGCCGAAGGCATCGGTCTGTGCCGCACCGAGCACATGTTCTTTGAGGAAGGCCGTATCGGCGCATTCCGGGAAATGATCTGCTCCGACACCGTGGAAGAGCGGGAGGCCGCTCTGGCCAAGATCCTGCCCATGCAGCAGGCGGACTTCGAGGGTCTGTACGAGGCTATGGAGGAATACCGGGTCTGCATCCGCTTCTTGGATCCCCCTCTGCACGAGTTCGTTCCCACCACCGAGGAAGATATCGCCGCTCTGGCTGAGACTCAGGGCAAGACCGTCCATGAGATCAAGGATATCATTGCCTCTCTGCATGAGTTCAATCCCATGATGGGTCACCGTGGCTGCCGGCTGGCCGTCACTTATCCCGAAATCGCCACCATGCAGACCCGTGCCGTCATCCGTGCCGCCCTGGCTGTGAAGGGTCGTCACCCCGAATGGAACCTGGTTCCCGAGATCATGATCCCCCTGACCGGCGAAAGCAAGGAGCTGAAGTTCGTCAAGGATATCGTCATTAAGGCTGCCGATGAGGAAATCGCCGCTTCCGGTATCGACCTGAAGTACGAAGTGGGCACCATGATCGAGATCCCCAGAGCCTGCCTGCTGGCTGACGAAATGGCTCAGGAAGCGGACTTCTTCTGCTTCGGCACCAACGACCTGACCCAGATGACCTTCGGCTTCAGCCGTGACGATGCCGGTAAGTTCCTGGATGCTTACTACACTTCCAAGATCTACGAAAATGATCCTTTTGCCAAGCTGGATCAGAACGGCGTTGGCCAGCTGATGGGGATGGCCGTCACCAAGGCCAAGTCCACCGGCCGCAACCTGCACTACGGCATCTGCGGCGAGCACGGCGGCGACCCCGTCAGTGTGGAGTTCTGCCACAAGATCGGCCTGGACTACGTCTCCTGCTCCCCCTTCCGTGTCCCCATCGCCAGACTGGCCGCCGCTCAGGCTGCTATCAAAGGTTGAGGGGGGGGGTCCCTCTCCTTTTATCTTGATGCAATAGCTGATAGCGTCTTTGGTGTAATCTGTGCTATCCAGCCTTTCTAAAGAGAATCGACCCCCGAACCGTAAGGTTCGGGGGCCTTTTCAGCTTTCATGGAGGAAAAACCACAATGAATCGGCTTCCTTGGACATGAAACTGCGATTTTATACACATTTTCTGTTCCAGAGGTTTCTCCAATTTCTATCCCAACAGACGATAACAAAAATTGCCCCAAACAGGATAACGAAGTTTTTTATAACAGTAAACTTCGCGAAACGTGGCGGAAGCATAACCGCATAAAAGGAACAGACCTTGCAGAGTAAAATCTGCAAGGTCTGTTTTTGTTGTTATATGGCGGGATTTTTGTAAACGCTAATATTAAAGTGAGCCACTTAGCAGGTAAACGCTCATGAATAAT
>CAYXUI010000011.1:0-6317 GCA_964468195.1 uncultured Oscillospiraceae bacterium
GTGGCTCCAACTGGAAGCTGTCTGCTCCCAGCGTTGCGGTTTGCCCCAAGTGCGGTGAGCCCGTAATGCCCCACAGAGCTTGCAAGGCTTGCGGTACCTACAATGGCCGCCAGGTTCTGGCTGTTGAGGCTGAGTAAGGCAAGAGCGGAAATGTAGCGGAAGGCTTCGGCCTTCCGCTTTTTCCATTTCTGCCCTCCCCTTTGGGGAGGGTGCCTGAGTGCAAGCGAAGGCGGGAGAGGCCTCTTCCGTCACGGCTTCGCCGTGCCACCTTCCCCAAAGGGGAAGGCATTGCAGGCTTCGCCCGCTGGGACGGGAAACCCGTCCCTTACAACCACGGCTTTGACAATGTAGCGAACCGGGTGAGCCCAATAGCGTAACGACTACCGCCGGCCTATCCCTCTCGCCATTATCCGCGGGCATTGTCCGCCCGATCGTGAACAATTTTGAAATTCCCCCGGATTTTCATTGCAATTACGGACGAACTGTGCCATAATAATAAAATACCCTGCATAAAGAAAGGAAGTGTTCCCATGGCAAAACCCTTAGTGGCCATCGTCGGACGGCCAAACGTAGGCAAGTCCATGCTCTTTAATAAACTCACCGGTCACCGTACCTCCATCGTGGAGGACACCCCCGGCGTCACCCGGGACCGGATCTACGGCGACTGCGAATGGTGCGGCCGTACCTTCTCTCTGGTGGATACCGGCGGTATCGAGCCCGGCACCGAAAGCGATATGCTGAAATTCATGCGCCGTCAGGCGGAGATCGGCATCGAGCTGGCAGATGCCATCATCATGTTGGTGGACGTCCGCTCCGGTGTTACCGCTGCCGATCAGGACGTGGCTACCATGCTCCGCAAGTCCGGCAAGCCCGTGGCATTGGCCGTCAACAAGTGTGACTCCATCGGTCTGGTAAACCCCGACGTGTTCGAATTCTACGGTCTTGGCATTGGTGATCTGTTTGAGACCTCCGCCGTCCACGGTCACGGCACCGGTGACCTGCTGGACTGGGTTCTGGAGAACATCCCTGTCGACGACGGCGAGGAAGAAGATGACGACATCATCAAAGTCGCCATCGTGGGCAAGCCCAATGTGGGTAAGTCCAGCCTGTTGAACCGGATCCTGGGCGAAGAACGGGTCATCGTATCCAATGTGGCCGGCACCACCCGGGATGCCATCGACTCCTATTTTGAAAACGAAACCGGCAAGTATTGCTTCATCGATACCGCCGGTATGCGCCGGAAGTCCAAGGTGGACGATGCCATCGAAAAATATTCCAACATGCGCTCCATCAACGCCATTGAGCGGTCTGACGTGTGCCTGATCCTCATCGATGCCAACGACGGCGTCACCGAGCAGGATACCAAGATCGCCGGTCTTGTCCACGAGGCAGGCAAAGCCGCCATCATCGTGGTGAACAAGTGGGACGCCGTGGAAAATAAGGAAACCAACACCATGCGGGATATGGAAGCCGCCGTCCGGGACGGCCTGAGCTATATGCTCTACGCCCCTGTGGTCTTCCTGTCCGCCCTCACCGGCTCCCGTGTAGACAAGCTGTACCAGATCATTCAGGATGTGCACACCCAGAACACCATGCGGATCACCACCGGCGCATTGAACAGCGTCCTGGCGGATGCCACCGCCCGGGTCCAGCCTCCTACGGACAAGGGCCGCCGGCTCAAGATCTACTACATGACCCAGGCCAGCTCCAAGCCCCCTCATTTCGTCATTTTCTGCAACGATGCCCGGCTGTTCCACTTCTCCTACCAGCGGTATCTGGAAAACCAGATCCGGGAGGTCTTCGGCCTTCAGGGAACCCCGGTGCGTATCACCATCCGGCAAAAGGGCGATAAGGAGGAGTGAGCATGGCACTGCGCTTGATCCTGACCGCTATTCTCGGTTATCTGCTGGGGAATCTCAACGGTGCCGTGGTGGTCAGCCGTCTGGTTGCCCATGAAGATGTCCGCACCAAAGGCAGCGGCAATGCAGGCCTGACCAACTTCACACGGAACTACGGTGCCGCCACTTCCCTGTTTGTCATTGCTATCGACGTAGGCAAAGCAGTAGCCGCCTGCCTGCTGGGCGGGTTGCTGCTGAAAGGCTTCGGCTATTATCAGGAGGGCGTTGCCCTGGGCGGTCTGTGCGTGATTTTGGGCCACGACTTCCCTGCCCTGCTGGGCTTCCGGGGTGGCAAAGGCATCCTCAGCGGTGTTACTGTGGCACTGATGCTGGACTGGCGGATCGGATTGTTCGTCTTCGGTATTTTCCTGGTCGCTTATTTTCTGACCCACTACGTTTCTCTGGGCAGCGTCCTGTCCTCCGGTTCCTTCGGCTTCTTCTATGCCTGGGTACACTGGGGGGAAGGCTGGTTCCCCATTGCGGTGGGCTTCGTCCTCAGCGGCCTCATCGTCTGGATGCACCGAGGCAATATCGCCCGGCTTCTGAAAGGCGAAGAACGGAAAACCAATCTCTTCGGGAAAGGAAAACAAAAATGAAAGCTGTTGTTGTCGGCTCCGGTGCCTGGGGTACCGCTCTTGCCATTCGCCTGTGTAAAAACGGCCACGATGTAACCATGTGGACCTTTGAAAAGGATCTGATCCCCGAAATGGAAACCACCCGCCGGAACCCCCGGCTACCTGTGGCCGTCCTGCCGGAAAGCTTAAAAATCAGCAACGATTACGCCTGTGTCCAGGGCTGCAAGCTGGTGGTCATGGCTTCTCCCTCCTTCCCTGCCCGGGCTGTGGCCAAGAGCGTCAGCCCTTACATTGACGAGGATGCCGTGGTGGTATCCGTCACCAAGGGTCTGGAAGCCGGTACCCATATGCGCATGAGCGCCGTGGTGGCCGAAGTTACCGGCCGGGAAGTGGTGGCCCTCACAGGCCCCAGCCATGCCGAAGAAGTGGCCATCGATGTGCCTACCGGCCTGCTGGCCGCTTCCACCAATCAGGCTCTGGCAGAGTTTGTTCAGGACGCCTTCATGTGTGATGCCCTCCGGGTCTACACCAGTCCCGATCCCGTGGGTGCCGAACTGGGTGCCGCTCTGAAAAACGTCATTGCTCTCTGCGCCGGCGTCACCGATGGTCTAGGCTGCGGTGACAATACCAAAGCCATGCTCATGACCCGTGGCCTAACGGAAACTGCACGGTTGGGCGTTTCTCTGGGTGCCCGGAAAGAAACCTTCGCCGGTCTGGCCGGTGTGGGCGATCTCATCGTCACCTGTACCTCCATGCACTCCCGGAACCGCCGGGCCGGTATCCTCATCGGCCAGGGCAAGGATCCCCAGACCGCCATGAAGGAAGTGGGCGCCGTGGTGGAAGGCTACTACGCCGCCAAGTCCGCCTGGGAACTGGGTCAGCGTCAGGGCATCGACATGCCCATCACCGAGGCCGCCTACCAAGTGCTTTACGAAGGTGCCGATGTGAAGGAATCCTTCCAGCGGCTCCTGACCCGCCAGCGCAAAGCCGAAAGTGAAGACGCCGGTTGGCTGTAAATTGAGATTCAAAAAGTGGCGACTGCTTTCTGCAGCCGCCACTTTCTTATTGTTTTTCTCTGCTGACTCCGTACAGCGCCACCGCCAGCAGGGCACAGGCTGCCCCGGCACTCAGTAGCAACAGCGTTCCCATTCTGCCTTTGCCCAATCGTTTTCCCAGCAGGGCGGAACATCCGCCCACTACCCCTACCAGGCTCAGCAGAATATAGGCCAGGGAGATCCTCTCCGGCGACATGCCCACCTGAATGTATTTCAGCTGATTCAAAAACACTGTGACCATCTGATCCGTCTGGCTCAGCAGCGCCGCTGCCACTACCAGCCCCAGCACCTTCGGGTGCTTCCAGACGCTGGCCAGCACCGGACGGAAGCCTGCCGTTTCCTCCGGCTTTTTCTGCCGGGGAACCTCCTGCAATCCCAGAGAAAGCAGTGCCGCCAGCATATAGCTGCACACCGTCAACCATGCCGCCAGCCGATAATTTTCCCCGATGAACAGGGCATAGATCCCCGCCGCCAGCAGCATGCCGATCTGCCCCAAATTCTGATACCGGGAAAATACCCCATGGGCTTCTTCCGGCGCACAGGACAGATACAGCAGACTGCTGTCCACTCCGGAAAGTCCGGCGCAGACCACGCTGAGCAGGATCCGCTCCAGCAGGAATCCTGCAAAACCCGTTGCCTGCCAGAAAATCACCTTGGATACTCCATAGCGCCCGCAACAAAACACCATGGTTTTCCGGTATCCGATCCGGTCGGCCACATAGCCCCAGGGAATTTCCAGGGCAATGGTCAGGGCATAGGAAATGCTTTCCAGCAGGGTGATCTGGAAGATCCCCAGTCCCGCCGCCTGCCGGTACAGCGTCGCCACCGGCGCATAAAAGACCATCCCCTGCAACAGCGCAATGCCGTAGAGGATGGGTATATTTCGTTTTCCCATAACAAACGCTCCAATCAAAAAATGTGTAACAAAACATCCGGCAGGTCATCCCTGTCGTTTTTTCTGTTATCCATCTTAAATCGGAGCTGCCTGCATGAAAAATCCCTCACAATTTTGTTTTCTTTACCATAGCACGTTTGGCAGTTTTTGTCAACGGAAAACCCCGGGCAGGAAATCCTTACCCGGGGGCATAACCGTCAGTGTGTATGCAATTACAGCAGATCCTTCACCAGAGACAGAGCCTCTTCGTCGGCGACCAGCGTGAAGTCGGGGTGCAGCTGGAGGATGGAACCGGGAGCCTGGGGCTTGATGGGGCCAAAGAAGCAATCCTTCACGGCCTGGGCCTTACCGGCGCCGTTGCACACCAGCAGGACCCGCTTGGCCTTCATAATGGAGCCAATACCCATGGTGTAGGCGTGGGTGGGAACGTCTTCCCGCTTCTCGAAGAAGCGCTGGTTGGCATCGATGGTGGAATCAGTGAGTTTGACATGATTGGTGCCCTTGACGAAAGCATCGGAGGGCTCGTTGAAGCCAATGTGACCATTGGGGCCCAGACCCAGCAGCTGCAGGTCGGCACCGCCGAAGGCATCAATGACGGCATCATAACGGGCGCACTCGGCAGCGGCATCGGGATTGGTGCCGTCGGGAATGTTGCAGTTGGCCTGATCGATGTTCACATGGTCGAACAGGTTGCTGCGCATAAAGTAAGCATAGCTCTGGTCATGGTCCTTGGTCAGGCCCACATACTCGTCCAGATTCACGGTCTTGACCTGGGAGAAATCCAGTTCACCGGCCTCGTACTTCTTGATGAGCTCCTTGTAGGTGCCCACAGGGCTGGAACCGGTGGCCAGACCCAGCACGCAGTTGGGCTTCAGGTAGATCTGGGCAGCGATGATATTGGCAGCCTTCCGGCTGACATCGGCGTAATCCTTGGCAACGATCAGTCTCATAGGAAAGTTCCCCTTTCGTTCTTTCAAAATTGATAAGGCTATTGTACCACCTTTTGACGCTTCTGTACAGCACTTTTTCGCCTGTAAATTTGCCATCTTCGGCAATCCTTCCGGATTCTGGCCTTGTTTTTTAATACGATTTTGGCACTGGATTTATAGCCAAATCCCGCTATAATAGCGATAACGAATCAAGGAGGTACATTCTATGGAACACAAGCAATCCGTTTCCACCAAGCGCATCGTCATGGCCGCCCTGATGGCCGCCCTGACCGTGGCCGGTTCCGCCATGCGCATCACCCTGCCCCTGGATATTGCAGGAACCACATCTTTCCACCTGGGTAACATCATGTGTGCACTCAGCGGCATTCTGCTGGGTCCCTGGCTGGGCGGTCTGGCCGCCGGACTGGGTTCTGCCCTGTATGATATGATGAATCCTTTGTACATTTCCGAATGCTGGATCACCTTCCTGACCAAGGGTGCCTATGGTCTGGCAGCCGGTGCTGTCATGTGCATCGGCAAAAAGGACTGGGGTTACGGGAAGGCCCTCATCGCCACGTTGCTGGGCGCTCTAACCTACGCTGCCCTTTACCTGGCCAAGAGCTACTTCTACAGCGGCCTTCTGATGAAGGGCCTCACCCCCGATGCCGCATTGCTGACCGTCATTGCCAAGCTCCCCGCAACCACCTTCAACGCCGTGGTAGCCGTGATCTTCGCCCCCATTCTGGCGGTGGCTATCCGGAAGGCACTGGAAAAGAATCATTTGACATTGGAATAAAGGAAAAGCAATAATCTCTGCTCCCCCATCGGAGGGGCGCAGGCCCTCTCCGTCACGGCTAACGCCGTGCCACCTCTCCCAAAGGGAGAGGCAAGACTCACGGCACAATAAATATCATTCCGGATATTCTGTAAAAAATCAGGCAGCCTTCCGCATTTCTCTGGCACGG
>CAYXUI010000011.1:6417-35441 GCA_964468195.1 uncultured Oscillospiraceae bacterium
TCATTCCGGATATTCTGTAAAAAATCAGGCAGCCTTCCGCATTTCTCTGGCACGGATGGTCAGCAGCACGGCGGCCATCAGGATCAGAGACACAGGCAGGACGATCCAGGCGTTCTGGACGAAGCCTGCCAGCAGATAACCTACGAAGGAGACTGCCGCCACCGTCAGGGCGTAAGGCAGCTGGGTGCTGACATGGGAAATGTGGTCACATCCGGCGCCGGCGGAAGCCATGATAGTGGTATCGGAAATGGGAGAGCAGTGGTCGCCACAGACGGCACCGGCCAAACAGGCCGCCACGGACACTACCATCAGTTCTCCACTGGGGAACACGGCGCAGACGATGGGCAGCAGCACACCGAAGGTTCCCCAGGAAGTACCGGTAGAGAAAGCCAGGAAGCCGCCGATGAGGAAGATGATGGCAGGCAGGAAGTTTGCCAGACCTCCGGCAGCGCCGCGCACCAGCTCTGCCACAAAGACCTTGGCACCCAGCTGATTGGTCACACCGGAAAGGGTCCAGGCGAAAATCAGGATCAACACGGAGGAAGTCATGGCCTTGAAGCCATCCACGAAGGAGTCTGCAAACTGGTTGAAGGTAATGACCTTCCGGGGCAGATACAGCACGAAGGTGAAAGCCAATGCCAGGAAAGAGCCCAGCACCAGACCCATAGAAGCATCGCACCCGGCGAAAGCATCCACAAAATTCATATACACGCCGCTGTCGGGATCAAAGAAGCCGCCGGTGTAGATCATGGTGGTGACGCAGCACAGAATCAGGGCAATGATGGGCAGGATCAGATCCAGCACGGTGCCCTTGCCGACCTTGTTATCTTCCGCTTCCTCAGCCAAAACCTGGCTGGCTGCTTCCAACTCGGCAGTCTTCATCTTGCCAAAGTCCAGCTTCAGGTAAGCCATGAACAGCACGGTGAACAGTGTCAGCAGGGCATACAGGTTGTAGGGAATGGAGCGGATGAACAGGCTCAGGCCCTCCCCTTCCGGGGCAACGGAGGAAACTGCTGCAGCCCAGGAGGAAATAGGGGCAATGATGCACACAGGAGCGGCAGTGGAATCGATGATGTAAGCCAGCTTCTGCCGGGAGATCTTATGCTTGTCGGTGACGGGCCGCATAACGGAGCCAACGGTCAGGCAGTTGAAGTAGTCGTCAATGAAGATCATCACGCCCAGCACGCAGGTGGAAACCAGTGCACCGGTCTTGGACTTGATGCGCTTGGCCGCCCAGCGGCCATAAGCAGCAGAACCGCCGGACTTGTTGATCATGGACACCATCATGCCCAGCAGCACCAGGAAGATCAGGATGCCCACGTTCCAGCTGTCACAGATCTTGCCGATCATCACGTTGAAGCTGTTCAGGATCATATCCCACAGGTTCCAGTTGCTGTAGATCAGAGAGCCTGCCAGAATGCCCACGAACAAAGAAGAATACACTTCCTTGGTCAGCAGGGCCAGGGCGATGGCTATGACAGGGGGCAGCAGGGCCAGCAATGTGCCATAACTGGAAATGGATTCCCGGGCAACGGAAAGAGCCTCGTCAATATTTTCGTCAAAAGATGCGTCGGTGCCGACATTGTCGGCATAGCTGTCCAGGTAGGAGAATGCCTCCTCCTGATCCATTGCGGCGGAAGCCGTCAGGGTCATGGCGCCAAACAGCACTGCCAAAGTCAGCGCTGCGGCCAGAATGTGGGCAAGTCGTCTCATTTTCTTATCTGTCCTTTCAAATATCAAGATCAGGAATCTCTGAATTCATCGGCAAGAGCCGACACCGAAGGATTTTGGTTCAGGCGAAAGTTCCGAAAGCGGAGGAATACTTTGTGTATTTCCCGCTTTTGGAACTGCACAACTGGAGCAAAAGACTCGGCGCTCGGCCGCAGGCGATGGATTCAGAGGTTCCGCCAAAAAGAAAAAACCGCGAATCCCGGAGAAACTCCAACATTCACGGCAGACGGCGCAACGGCACCACGATCCTGAATGATAGCGCTCCACGAAATGTGACAGTCCGGGGGATATTCTCCCACGGCCCAGGATCACGTTTCGGAAAATAGCGTGACCCTTCGGCGGCTTGCCCTTTCCCCATTGCCCGGATATCCGTTCCGTTTACAGCCATGAGTACTGATGCGTACCGCAACCTCTATCGATCCACAGTTTTCAATTGGTTCAAAGTATAGCACTTTCCGGGATAGCTGTCAATATCTTTTCCGGTTTTTTACCAAAAATTGCAGATTTCCCCGGAAGAACGGGCCGGGAAACCCGGCCCCTACGGTATTTTTTAACAGAAGAAGTTATGCAGTGTACCAATGCCCTCGATGGTCACTTCCACACGGTCACCGGGCTTCAACCAGTTCTTTTGATCGGCGGGATAGCCGTGCATCACGCCCTGCGGGGTGCCGGTGAAGATCAGATCTCCGGGCATCAGAGGAAAATGGTGCGAAAGATCCGCAATGATCTGAGCGGTGGAGAAGATCATATCCAAGGTATTGGAATTCTGCCGCAGTTCCCCGTTGACCTTACTGGAAATGTCCAAGTGATCCGGATTCACTTCTTCCGCTGTCGCAAGACAGGGGCCAATGGGAGCAAAACCATCCAATGTCTTACTCAGCAGCCACTGGTTGCTCCGTGCAAATTGCAGATCCCGGGTGGACAGGTCGTTGCCACAGGTATAGCCGAAAACATAGTTCAGGGCTTCTTCCGCTGTCACGTTCCGGCAGGGCTTGCCAATGACTGCCACCAGCTCCGCTTCGTAGTCATACTCCCGGTATTCCGGCATCAGGGTGATCCCCTCCCCATCTGCCGCCAGAGCATTGGAGAATTTGTTGAACAGCACCGGTGCCGGGGGCAGAGGCAGATTGCACTCCTTGGCATGTTGCCGGTAGTTCAAGCCGATGCAGAGGATCTTTTCCCCGCCAGTAACCACGGGAGCCAGCGGCGCATCGGTAAAGCAAGTGGCATTTTCTGCCAGCTGCCCCAGAACTGCCATAGCTTCTTCTCCGCCCCGGATGGCATCCAGCATGGTTTGGGGGGCAGAAAGCCCCCGGCGGGCTGCTTCTGCGGCCACATCCACCAGTCCGGTTTCCGTGGCGATGGCAAGGGAAACGCCGCCGTTTTTCCGAATTTGTGTCAATTTCATCGTGATTTCCCCTTTGATAGTATCAGGGCGCAGGCAACTTCCGCTGCCCACGCCCCGTGATATTCCGGTTTTATTTACACAGATCCTTTGCCACTTCCACAATATGTTCCGCACTGAGGCCAAACTGCTTCAGCAGGGCAGCAGCGGGACCGGAGTGGCCGAATTCATCGTTGACGCCAATGCGCTTGACAACGGTGGGATACACTTCTGACAGATAGCCACTGACGGCCTCCCCCAAACCACCGATAACAGAGTGCTCCTCGCAAGTAATGATCTTGCCGCAGGTCTTGGCAGCCTTCAGCACCAGTTCCTCGTCCAAAGGCTTGATGGTAGCCATGTTGATGACCATGGTCTGAATGCCGTTTTCTGCCAGTTCTTCCGCTGCCTGAATGGCTTCGTAAACCAGCATGCCGTTGGCGATGATGGCAACATCGGTGCCCTCCCGGAGAACTTCGCCCTTGCCAATTTCAAAGTAGAAATCTTCCGCATGGAACACCGGTACGCCTGCACGGCCGAAGCGCATGTAGACGGGGCCTTCATGCTCGTAAGCGGCCTTGACCATGGCTCTGGCTTCCACATCGTCGGCAGGGCTCATGACCACCATGCCGGGGATGGAGCGCATCAGGGCGAAATCTTCGCAGCACTGATGGCTTGCACCGTCCTCGCCAACGGAGATGCCGCCATGGGTGGCACCGATCTTCACGTTCAGGTGAGGATAACCAATGGAGTTGCGCACCTGCTCGAAAGCCCGTCCGGCAGCAAACATGGCGAAGGAAGAAGCAAAGGGCACCAGTCCGGTGGTGGCGAGACCCGCTGCCACGCAGATCATGTTGGCTTCCGCAATGCCGCAGTCGAAGTGCCGTTCCGGGAAAGCCTTCTGGAAGGTAGCAGTTTTGGTGGCACCGGCCAGGTCGGCATCCAGAACCACCAGATTTTCATGTTCCGCACCCAGCTGGGCCAATGCCTTGCCGTAGCTGTCACGGGTCGCGATTTTCTTTACATCTGCCATGGTTCAACCCTCCAGTTCTGCCAGGGTGGCAGATAGCTCTGCCATTGCCTGTTCAAATTCTGCATCGTTGGGTGCCTTGCCGTGCCAGCCGGCGTTGTTTTCCATGTAGGAAACGCCCTTGCCCTTGGTGGTCTTCATGACAATGGCCGTGGGCTGACCCTTGGTTTCCCGGGCAGTAGCGAAGGCAGCTTCGATCTGGTCGAAGTCGTGGCCGTCGATGGCAACGACTTTGAAGCCGAAGGCTTCCAGCTTGTCCACAATAGGATAAGGGCTCATGACCTTGGCCACGTCGCCGTCGATCTGCAAACCGTTGTTATCCACGATGACGCAGAAGTTATCCAGATGATAGTGGGCAGCCAGCATGCAGGCTTCCCAAACCTGACCTTCCTGAATCTCGCCGTCACCCAACAGGGTGTAAACCCGGGCGGACTTGCCCTGATGCTTCAATCCCAGTGCCATACCGGCGGCGCAGGAAATACCCTGACCCAGAGAGCCGGTGGACATATCCACACCGGGAACGGTGTTCATATTGGGATGGCCCTGCAAATAGCTTCCAATATGCCGCAGGGTGGGCAGATCTTCCACCGGGAAGAATCCCCGGTGGGCAAGGGTAGAATACAGGCCAGGGGCAGTATGGCCCTTGCTCAGCACGAACCGGTCCCGGTTTTCCCCCTTGGGATCAGCGGGATCGACATTCATTTCCTTAAAATACAGATAGGTAAACAGATCCGCAGCGGACAGGCTACCGCCGGGATGACCGGCCTTGGCGCCATGAACAGCCTGAACCAGACCCATCCGGATCTTGCAGGATAGAATTTGCAGCTGCTTTCTTTCTTCGTTGGTCACTGTGTTTCCTCCTTTAACCCTGGCCGTAGTAGGCATTTTTGCCATGCTTGCGCAGGTAATGTTTATCCAGCAATTCTTGTTGCATGGGGCCGATGTTGGGGTTCATCGCTTCGGTCTGGAAAGCCATGAAGGCCAGTTCTTCCAGCACCGCCGCATTGTGGACGGCATTCCCCGGATCTGTACCCCAGGTGAAGGGGCCATGAGACTGATCCAGCACCGCCGGAATGTCATCCGGGGACTTATCCCGGAAGGTCTCGATGATGACGTTACCGGTTTCCAGTTCGTATTCGCCACCGATTTCGGCGGGGGTCATTTTCCGGGTGCAGGGAATTTCCCCATAGAAATAGTCGCCGTGGGTAGTGCCGTAAGCGGGAATGCCCCGACCAGCCTGAGCAAAAGAGGTTGCCCAGCGGGAATGGGTATGCACCACGCCACCGATATTGGGGAAGGCATTATACAGGGCAACATGGGTGGCCGTATCGGAAGAGGGCTTCCACTTTCCCTCCACGGTCTCCCCGGTGGCCAGGGACACCACCATATCTTCCGGAGTCATATGGTCATATTCTACGCCGGAAGGCTTAATGACCATCAGGCCCTTCTCCCGGTCCACACCGGAAACGTTGCCCCAGGTGAAGGTGACCAGGCCATACTTCGGCAGCTCCAGATTGGCGTCACAGACTTGTTTTTTCAGTTCTTCCAGCATAATTGTACTCCTTTATAGCAGTTGACAGTGTACAACTAACTATCGTTAATTGTACACTGTCCCGTGTTTCTTGTCAACTTATTTCAGTTTCCACGCCAGATCGTTCAGGAACAGTTCCTGCTCCAGAGCGTCCACGGTGGTATCCTTGGTGATGTGGACGAATTCGATGTCCATCATCCGTGCCCAATCCTTCATCTGCTGGGCAGTCACGTCATAGCTCAGCACGGTGTGGTGGGCGCCACCAGCGGTGATCCAGCACTCCACACCGTCGGTCAGGTTGGGATAGGCCTGCCACATGACCCGGGCCACAGGCAGGTTGGGCATAGGCAGAATGGGCTTGACACAGTGAATATCCTGCACGATAAGCCGCAGGCGGCCGCCCATGTCGATGAGGGAAACCACGATAGCGTCGCCTTCCTTGCCCTCGAATACCAGACGGGCAGGGTCCTTCTCGTTCATGCCAATGCCCAGGTGATGGGTCTCGATCTTGGGACGGGCAGTAGGGGCAGCCAGAGAGGGGCAGACCTCCAGCATGTGGGCACCCAGAGAATATTCCTGACCTTCGACGAGATGGTAGGTGTAGTCCTCCATGAAAGCAGATGCACCGTTGCCGCCTTCACCCATGGCCTCATAGCGGAAACTTTCCAGCCACCTTCGCCGCCGTAACCGTAGCCCTGAGCCATCAGGTGCTGGGAAGCAAGGCCCGGCAGCTGCTCCATGCCGTACAGATCCTGGAAGGTGTTGGAGAATGCCATGCATCCTTCCCGATCCAGCATCTTCTTCATGGCAATTTCTTCTCTTGCCTGATAGCGAATGGCTTCGATGTTGTCGGTGTTGATGTCATATTTGGCGGTGTATTCAGCCATCAGAGCATCGATTTCGCTATCCGTAACGGCGTGCATTTCCTTCACCAGATCGCCGGTGGCCCATGTGTTCACCTGCCAGCCGAGCTTGGTCTGGACTTCCACCTTGTCGCCTTCGGTGACGGCGACTTCTCGCATATTGTCGCCAAAGCGCATGACCTTCATGTTCTTAGACACGGCCACGCCAACGGCAGCCTTCATCCAGTCGCCAATGCGGTTCAGCACATCGGGATTCTGCCAATAACCGGCAATGACCTTCCGAGGCATTCTCAGCCGGGCACCGATAAAACCGTGCTCCCGGTCGCCATGGGCGGCCTGGTTCAGGTTCATGAAGTCCATGTCGATCTCTTCGTTGGGAATTTCCTTGTTGTACTGGGTGGCGAAATGGCAATAGGGCTTCTGCAGATTGGCAAAGCCATTGATCCACATCTTGGAGGGAGAGAAGGTATGGCACCAGGTGATGATACCGGCGCAGGAATCGTCATAGTTGGCTTCTTTGACGATGTTGGTGATCTGGGCGTTGGACATGGCCGTGACCTTGTAAATCAGGGGATAGGGCAGCTGACCGCTCATTTTTTCTGCCATTTCGGCAGCCCGGGTGGCCACGGTTTTCAGGACTTCTTCACCGTAAAGATCCTGAGAACCTACGACAAACCAGAAATTGTACTTCATATGGTTTCCTCCTTATTATGTGCGTCGTTTTTGAAATTTCATCAAGGCGGTGCTCACCAGCATGGCAATAGGGAAGATCATCGCCACCGCAATGCCCCGGCGCAGATCGCCGCCGGAATGGTTTGCCACGGTGCCCACCACTGTGGGGCCGGAAGAGCAACCCAAGTCTCCCGCCAATGCCATAAAGGCATACATGGCCGTACCGCCTCCCGGCAGGGCCAGTGCCGCCGCGGAGAAGGTACCGGGCCAGAAGATGCCCACGGTAAAACCGCAACAGGCGCATCCCAGCAGTCCCCAGATGGGGCTCACGGTAAAGGCCGCCAGGATATAACAGACGATGCAGGAAACCGCGCTGAGAAGCATCATCTTCTTCAAAGGAATGCTGTCACTGTACTTGCCGTATAGAGCCCGGGCCGTGCCCATCAGGAAGGCGAAGGCACAGACCCCCAGCAGGTCCCCCATGGTTTTGCTGATATGCAGCGCCGTTTCCGCAAAGGTGGATACCCACTGGCTCACCGCCTGTTCCGAAGCGCCGGCGCAGAGCATCATCACGATGAGCAGCCAGAAGGTCTTCTGCTTCAGCAGGCCGCCGATGTGCATTTTCTCTTCCTCCGACACAATGGGAAACAGAGGCACCCGGGAAAAATACCATGCGTTGCAGGCAGGCACCAGCGCCCAGACGCAGGCCATGATCCGCCAATGCTGGATACCAAACAGGGTAAAGAAAGCTGTGGACAACAGCACCACTGCCACATGCCCCCAACAGAAGAAGGCGTGGAGCAGGCTCATAGCCGCTTCCTTCTTCTCTGTAGGGCAGGCCTCCACCACAGGGCTGATGAGCACCTCGATGATGCCGCCGCCAATGGCGTAAAACACCACCGCAATGAGGATCCCTGCATAAGGGCTCATAATTCCCGGCAATACCGCCAGCCCCAAAAATCCCAGTGCCACGCTGACATGAGCCGCCACCAGAGAGATCCGGTAGCCGATCTTATCCACAAATTTAGCACAGAGCAGATCCACCGTCAGCTGCACCAGAAAATTGATGGTGGTAATGAACGTCACATCCTGCAATGTCAGGTCAAATTCCCGCCGGAAGGTCAAAAACAGCAACGGCGCAAAGTTATTGACAATGGCAAGGCAGATGTAGCCGCCATAACTGGCGTAAATGGTATGGTTATAATTTGTGAGCTTTTTCCGGGTTTTCACAAAACCGTCACCGCTTTCCGCTGGACTTCCAGCAGGTTCTGATACTGGGCAATGTAGGTATTGAAGCCCGCCACATCATCGCTTTCCGGGTTCAGGGTGGTGCCTTCGGCACCGGCAAAAACGTGAGCGTTCAGGTAATCTTCCAGAGATTCGCCTTCCGCTTTCCTTGCCCGGTAGGCGGCCAACAATGCCATACCGTAGGGACCGCCTTCTCCGGCGGTCTGCATACAGGTCACAGGAGCATTGCAGGCGGCAGCCAGGAACTTCTGTCCCACCACTGGGGTCTTGAACAGACCGCCATGGCCCGTCAGGGAATCAATGGCAACATTCTCTCTTGCCAGGATGTCCATGCCGATTTTCAGGGTGGACATAGTGGAATACAGGGTTGCCCGGAAGAAATTGGCCAGGGTGAACTTGCTGTCGGGGCGGCGAACCACCATAGGACGGCCTTCGTCCAGATGGGTGACACCTTCGCCTGCCATGTAGTTGCACACCAGCACACCACCGCAGTCCGGGTCGTCTTCCAAGGCCTTCTGGTACAGCTTGGTGTACACATCCCCAGTGGAAGGGGTAGCACCCAACAGCTCGGCAGTTTCTTTCAGCACAGAAACCCAAGCATTGGAGTCATTGGTGCAGTTATTGCAGTGCACCATGGCCACGGCCTTGCCGGTGGGGGTGGTGACCAGGTCGATCTCCTCATAGACTTTTTCCAGGGGCTTTTCCAGCACCACCATGGAGAAGATGGAGGTACCGGCGGAAACATTGCCGGTTCTGGGAGCCACGGCGTTGGTAGCGGTCATGCCGGTGCCGGCGTCACCTTCCGCTGGGGCAAAGGGAATGCCCGGTGTCAGCAGATCATCCAGAAGGGCAGCACCGGATTCCGTCAGAACGCCAGCATCGTCACCAGCCATCAGCACACCGGGAAGGATATCCCGGATGTTCCAGTTCTGGTTTTCCGTCAGCTTTTCAAACTTTTGCAGCATCCCCTCATCGTAGCAATTCTTTTCGCTGTCGATGGGGAACATACCGGAAGCTTCGCCGATGCCGATGGCATTGACACCGGTGAGCATGTAATGGACGTAACCTGCCAAAGTGGTGATATGGGCGATTTTAGAAACGTGTTCCTCCCCATTCAGCACCGCCTGATACAGGTGGGCAATGCTCCACCGCTGGGGAATGTTGAAGCCGAACAGTTCGGTAAGTTCGGCGGCAGCCTGGGCGGTGATGGTATTTTGCCAGGTACGGAAGGGCACCAGCAGATTCCAGTCTTTGTCAAAGGCCAGATAGCCATGCATCATGGCACTAACGCCCATGGTGGCCACAGTCTCCCGGTTTTCCACACCGGCGAGAGCCTGTTTCAGCCCCTGCCAGACCTCTGCCAGGTCATAGGTCCAGATGCCGTTTTCATAGGAAGATTTCCAGGTGTAGTCCCCGGAAGATACGGGAACATGGTTTTCGTCAATGGCCACCGCCTTGATCCGGGTGGAGCCAAGTTCGATGCCGAGATAGTTTTTTCAGGCATAGTTGTTTACCCCCTGTAAAATATCAGGAATCTGAAAATCTCCGAGCAGACCGGCAGGCAGTCCCCTGCCGGTCTGTTCAGAGTGATTTTTACCTTACTTTTTCCGCTCCTTCAGCTTGGCGAAGATGGCCTGCAACAGGATGAAGAAGCACAGCAGCACTGCCGTGATGATGTTGGACCAGGAAGCCACCAGCTTGCCGTTGAACTTCACCAGAGAAGAGATGGTGCCGTTGATGAGCACGCCAAACAGAGTGCCGATGACATTGCCCACGCCGCCGGTGAGCTGGGTACCGCCGATGACGGCGGAGGAAATGGCATCCATTTCCATGCCCGTGGCCTGAGTGGGGGTACCGCACATGGTATTCAGGCAGAAACACAGACCGCCCAGTGCGGCATAGAAGCTGCACAGCACATGGCTCATGAGCTTGGTTTTCTTCACATTCAGACCCATGAGGGCAGCGGACTGCTGATTGCCGCCGACAGCATAGAGACTCCGGCCGAACTTGGTATAGCGCAGCATCAGATAGGTAATGAGCACCATCACCAGTGCCACCACCACCGTCAGACGGACGTAGGGGGTCACCAACACGCCTTTCTTGTTCATGTAGGCGCCGATGCCGAAGGGAATCTCAAACTTGATCTGAGAAAGCTGGCCGAACCAGGAGTCAAAGGGCACACTGACCTGCTCTGTGGAGATCACGGAGGTCATGCCACGGGCGAAGAACAGTCCTGCCATGGTGACGATGAAGGGCTGGATCTCCAGATAGGCCACGCAGTAGCCCTGCACGGCACCAAAGATGATACCAATAGCCAGCACCATCACGATGAGCACACCGGAGGGCAGACCCCACTGGGCCAAACCCACGGACATGATCATACAGGTCATGGCCACCACAGAACCAACAGAAATGTCGATACCGCCGGTGAGCATCACGCAGGTGACACCGCAGGACACCACCAAAAGGCTAGCATTGTTAATGAGCACGTTGAGGAAGTTTTGCAGCCGTCCAAATTCCTTGTCGGCATACATCACACAGCCTGCACCGTACAGGACGATGAACAGGGCGATGGTGATCATCAGCATGATGGTATTGCTGCCGATGCGGGTCTTTTTCCGGTCTGTCAAAGTGGGCTTTTTCATATTAGACAGCCTCCTTTACCGCAGGATTCTTGGCGGAGTGACGCTTGAAAAATGCCTTTACAGGAGGCGCCTGGATGACGACGATGAGGATAATGATGACCGCCTTGAACACCGGAGCCTGGGCCGTGGAAACGCCCCGGGCCAGCAATGTGGTGGTGATGGCTTGAATGGTATAAGCGCCGATGATGGAGCCTGCCAGATTGAACTTGCCGCCGCCCAGGCTGTTGTCGCCCAGTGCCACCGCCAGAATGGCGTCCATTTCCAGATTCAGGCCGATGTTGTTGGTATCGGCGGAGTAGATCCGGGAGGTATTGACGATACCGGCAATGCCGGCAAACAGGCCGCAGATGGTGTAGCACATCAGGATGATCCGGGCGGAATTGAAACCGGCGATCCGGGAAGCCCGCTTGTTGATACCCACGGATTGGATGTAAGTTCCCAGCGCCGTGAGCTTCAACACCAGTGCCAGAACGAGGATACAGGCCGCCGCAATGAGAATGGGGGTAGGAATGGGGCCCACAAAGGAGCCGAAAACCTTGAATTCGTCCATGCGGACGTAAACGATCATGTTGTTGCACACCAGCAGTGCCAGTGCCCGGGCTGCGGACCAGAGGATCAGGGTCGCCACCATGGGCTGGATCTTCATGTAGGCCACCAGGAAACCGTTGAAGGCACCGCAGAGGACAGCCGCCACGATACCGCAGAGGATACCCATCCAAATGGGATGTGCCAGCTCAGCCGCAGTGGAAACACTGGTCACGCCGAAGCCCGCGATCATCACACAGCAAACGCCGCCGGCCAAGCTCATGACGGAGCCCACGGAAATATCCGTACCGGCAGAGGCGGAGACCACCAGAGTCATACCCAATGCCAGAATGGCAATTTCACTGCCACGGTTCAGGATATCCACAATACGGCCATAGAGCACGCCGTTTTTCATGGTGATGGAGAAAAAGTCAAAGGCGGATTTTCCATCGGCAATGTCAAACAGCACGTTGATCAGCATCACCAAAATCATGCTGAACACAGGCAAAAACAGCTGCTTTTTGGTAATATTCGTCAGTTTATTCATTGTGTTCACCTCCGGCAATGGCACTGAGGACACTTTCCTGGGTCATATGGCCGGAAATTTCCCCAACCTTGGCTCCGTCCCGCAGGACAGCCATTTTGTTGCAGACACGGAGCATCTCTTCAATTTCCGAGGAAATGAAGATCAGGCTCTTGCCTTCCTCCGCCAGCTGCACCACCAGCTTCTGGATCTCGGTCTTGGTACCCACGTCAATACCACGGGTGGGCTCGTCCAAAATCAGGAAGTTGGGGTCCGTAGCCAGCCACCGGGCCAGGATCACCTTCTGCTGATTGCCGCCAGAGAGCTACTTGACCAGCGTTTCCCGGCTGGCAGTCTTGATCTGCAGCAGGTCAATATACTTGTCTGCGATCTCGTTCTGCACATGCAGGGGGATCTTCTTCATGGGGTCTAATCTCGCCTGCATGGCAAGAATGATATTTTCCCGGACGGACAGGTCGCCTACGATACCCTCGGCCTTCCGGTCATCGGGCAGGAAGCCCATCCCTAAGTGCATGGCATCGATGGGGGTCTTGATCCTGCATTCCTTGCCATCCACCTTCAAAGTACCGGACTGGTTCCGGTCAGCGCCGTAGATGGTCCGGGCCAGCTCACTGCGGCCACTGCCAAGCAAGCCTGTCAGGCCCACCACTTCGCCCTTGTGGATCTCCAGATCAAAGGGCTTGATGGTACCGGTATGGCTTAATCCTCTGGCATCGATTTCCAGAGGCTCATTGGTAAAGTCCTTTTCTTCGCCCTGCTTGATGGCGGCCAGATCGTCAAAGTCCTTACCCATCATGGCGGCCACCAGCTTCACCCGGGGAAGCTGCTCCACGGTGTATTCACCCACCAGCTGGCCGTTGCGCAAGACGGCATAGACCTGTTCCAGGAAATGGGTGACAAAAATTATACCAACGCCCTGACCCTTCAGGCGGCGCATCATGCCGAAGAGCTTTTCCACCTCGTTGTCATCCAGAGAAGAGGTGGGCTCGTCCAGGATCAGAACCTTACATTCCATATCAACTGCCCGGGCAATGGCGATCATCTGCTGCATTGCCAGAGAGTATTCTTCCAGATTGCGGGTCACATCGATGTCCAGCTCCAGGTCTTCCATCAGCCGGACGGCTTTTCTGTTCATCTCTCCCCGGTTGACGGTGCCGAGTCTGGTCAAAGGTTCCCGGCCGATAAACAGATTCTCTGCCACCGACAGATTCGGGCAGAGGTTGATTTCCTGATAAACGGTGGAAATACCCTTCTTCTGGGCATCCAGCGTATCCTTGTTGACAATGGGGCCTTCGCAGCCTTCCATGAAAATCTGGCCGGCCTCGAACTTATTGACACCGGTCAGGCACTTGATCAGCGTGGATTTACCCGCGCCGTTCTCCCCCATCAGAGCCCGGATCTCGCCTTTTTTCAAGGTGAAATCCACATGGTCCAGAGCCTTCACGCCGGGGAATGTCATGCAGATACCTTTCATTTCCAGTACCGTATTGTTGTTCATTCTCTTGTCCTCCTTCCACTGCATGCAGCGGATTTTGCTCTGCGAATTCCTGATTAAAATTTTTCCTGGCAACCTGGTCTGTTTGTACATAACTGCGTTGCTGATGAAATCTTTTAATCAGGAATTCGCATCCAACCAAAAAGAGGGAGAAACTCGTTGAGTTTCTCCCTCCCCTGTAAACTCAATCAAAAGTATCTACAGCAGTAAGAATCTTCTGAATCAGTATGCGCGGCCGTCCAGAACTTCCTGGGTCATAGTGGTAGCGTACTGGCTCTCGATGCCGGGAGCGACGAAAGCGGAGTCTTCAACCAGAGTGTAGGTAGCGAATTCTTCGCCGGCTTCCATCTGCTTGATGATGGTGTCAACATACTCAGCCTGGATGGGGTTGCACTCGACGTTGCAGTGGATCTTGCCTTCCAGAGTGTACTTCAGACCGTCGTGGGTAGCGTCGAAGGAGATGATGATCACATCACCGCCGATGCCGTAGGTGATACCGGCAGCGTCCATGGCGTCCATAGCGCCGTAAGCTTCGTTATCATTCTGGCAGACGACCACGTTGAACTGACCGTTGTAAGACTTGATGAAGGATTCCATGACTTCCTGACCACCGGTCTGGGTGAAGTCGCCGGACTGGGAGTCCAGAATGGTCCACTCGTCGTGCTGCTCGGCAACAGAGTTGAAGCCGTTGGTACGGCCGATGGCGGCGGAAGCGCCGATGGAGCCTTCGATGACCAGGATATTGGCCTCAGCACCGTTCAGGTACTCAGCCAGCCAGTCGCCAGCCAGCTTGCCTTCGACTTCGGTATCGGTGCCGATGAAAGCGTCGTACATGGAAGCGTCGGCGTCAACCTGACGGTCGGCAACGATGACGGGGATACCGGCATCCTTGGCTTCCTGCAGGACGGATTCCCAACCAGCGCTCTGGATGGGAGCCAGGATGATGTAGTCAACACCCTGCTGGATGGAGGTACGGACGGACTCGATCTGAACAGCGTTGTCGTTGTCGCAGTCGACGAAGATCAGGTCGTAGCCGTTCTCAGCGGAGAACACGTCCTGATAGTTCTTGGTGTTGGCAGTACGCCAGTCGGACTCGTGGCCGACCTGTGCGAAGCCGACAACGATGGAGCCAGCCTCAGCGGCGGGTGCTTCTGCTGCGGGTGCCTCGGTTGCTGCGGGAGCCTCAGCCTTGGGAGCTTCGGTCTCAGCGGTGGAGCTGCCACCACAGGCGGCCAGTGCCAGAACCATGGTCAGAACCAGCAGGATGCTCAGAAACTTCTTCATGTGTTTTTCCTCAACTTTCTTATGATGTTTTGGGATCACCGCCATGCTTGGCATCGGCCGGTGGATCCTTATGTCTGAATTAAAGCACACCTTTTCCCCAATGTCAACGGTTTTTCGTGCAGTATGTACAACTTCATTGCAATAAATAATACAAATTTTATGCTATATTCACTACATCCGTACAAATTCGGGAGGATTTTTTCCAAATCATCCTTTTGGTTGGATTTTTTACGATTTATCCAACCATTTGTTGATTATTTTATGGTTTTTTTCAATTCCCGTTCTTCCGGCCGGTTTTGGCAACTTGCACAGTCCGGGGCAAAAATCCCCTGCGTGCCGGAAAAAAGTTTGTTAATTTAATCCACATCCGGTCAAAAAATCCCTTCCTCCTGAAAATCTGCTTCATTTTCTTATGGTATTCCCAAAAAATTCCGGTAAGATCCTGAACCGATTTCCCTTTCCCTTTTTCGCCAAATTTGTTATAATACATACAAATCCGCAAAGTTGTCCTATTTTCCCGAAAAGGAGTGGTGAAAATTGGCCGCAAAATACGAACAACTTGCTTCCATGCTGAAAAGTGAACTGCTTCAACTCCGCCGTCAGGGCGGCACCCGGCTTCCTACGGAGGCAGAGCTCTCCAGCAAATATCACATGAGCCGCCAAACCGTGCGGCATGCTTTGCAGTTGCTGGAAAATGAGGGGCTGATCCAGCGCCGTCAGGGCAGCGGCTCCTATCTGCGGCCATCAGAGCCCCGGGATACGGTGCGGCAGATCGCTGTGGTCACCACCTTTCTGGATGATTACATCTTCCCTTCCATCCTCCATGACGCCCAGGCCAGCTTCGCCCGGGAGGGCTATTCCACCTTAGTCTACGCCACGGAAAACAAGGTCTCTCTGGAACGGGAGATTTTGAAAAAGCTTCTGGAGCAGAACATCAGCGCGGTTCTCATCGAAGGCTCCAAAACGGCTCTGCCCACCCCCAACGCAGACCTTTACCGGCAACTTCAGGAGAAAAAGATCCCCATTTTGTTTCTCCACGGCATTTACAGCAATTTGCAGGATCTCCCCTGCCTGTTTGACGACAATTACGGCGGCGGCTACCAGCTGACCCGGCATCTGCTGAGCCGGGGTCACAGCCGCATCGCCGGAATTTTCAAAAGCGATGACATCCAGGGCCCTCAGCGCTATCACGGCATGGTCACCGCCCTGCGGGATGCGGAGATCCCCCTCCGGGACGACAGCTTCTTTTGGTTCGACAGCGAGGACCGGGCGGCTCTGGTGCAGAATCCCCAGTGCGACCTGTTGCGCAACTTCATCCGCCACCGCATGGCCGATGCCACGGCAGTGGTGTGCTATAACGATGAGATTGCCCATTTTCTCATCCGGGAGCTGCTGGAACAGGGCCATTCCGTCCCCGGAGATGTGGCCGTTGCCAGCTTTGACAACAGCTTTTACAGCCAGGTGGGCCCGGTGCCCATCACTTCTCTTGGCCACAAAGCCGCCCGCACCGGCAAAACCGCCGCCAATCTCCTGCTGGAACTGCTGGAAGGCAACAAACCCCGGTCGGCATACCTGGAATGGGAACTGGCCATCCGGGACAGCACCTGATATATAAAAACCGCTTACCCGGGCTGGGTAAGCGGTTTTCAGCATTTCAAAAAATCGTGTCATTCTGAGCGAGCGTAAGCAAGTCGAAGAATCTACGCACTTACGGGACATTTGCAGTGAAATCGGTGCCAGGATCCCTCCGCTCGCTGTCGCTCGGTCGAGATGACATGCTTTGTGGGCTACTCAACTCTTGAGCTCCCCCATAGGGGGGCCAAGTTCTTCTTTTAATACTCCCGCTGCGCGATAATTTCTTCCGTCAGTGTGGCTTTGGTAAAGATCTGCTCCTGAACGACCTGGCGTTTTTCCGGGATCTTCCCCGCTTCGATCTGGGTGATGACGTCCTCCACCATGGGGCCCAGAAGCGGATTGCATTCCACCGCCAGACTGATTTTTCCCTCCAGGCACAGCTGCAAGGCATTCCGGGTACCGTCAAGGCAGATCACATCCACATCCCGTCCACAGGCGTAGCCCCGCTGTTCCAGCGCTTCAATGGCACCGAAGGCTTCGTTGTCATTTTCACAGTAAACCACGTCGATATCCTGCCCGTCAGGAAGGGTATCCAAATATTCACACATCACCTCATAGGATTTTGCCTGGGTGAAATCTCCATCCAGGCAGGTCAAGATCTGCCAGTTTTCATTGGCCTCCACCCCTTCCGTCAGGGCTTTCGTCCGGCCCAGTTGGGCGGTGGATCCCAGAGTGCCCTGAATGTGGATGATTTCCACGGTATCCTTCCGGCGGCTGTATTTCTGCTCCATCCAGGCGATGGCCCGCATGCCTTCGGCATAGGTATCGGAACCAACGTGAGCCGTGTACAATGTCTCATCTTCCACGTCCACCATCCGGTCCGCCAAAATCACGGGGATCCCTGCATCCCGGGCTTCTTCCAGCACGCATTCCCAGCCACTTTCGCTCAGGGGCATCAGCACGATGTAGTCCACCTGCTGCTGGATGAATTTCCGCACGGCGATGATCTGGTTTTCCTGGATCTGCCGGGCATTTTCAAACAGGAGCCGGTAGCCCTTTTCCTCGGTGAATACTGCCTTCATGGACTCGGAATTTGTCACCCGCCAGTCGGATTCCGCTCCCAGCTGGGAGACCCCCACCACCAAAAGTTCCGTTTCTTCCGGCTCCGGTTCCTGCCCTCCACAGCCGGACAGCAGCAGCGCAAAAATCAGCAGAAATGCGGCAAAACGTTTCATTTCTGCACCTCCTTTTCCGTATAGGGCAACCGGGCCGTTACGGTGGTCCCCAGCCCATCCCTGCTGGTGATGGACAGGCCATACTCCCGGCCAAACATCAGCTGCAAGCGCCGGTTCACGGCGGTAAGGCCGAAGCCTACGATCTCTCCACTTTCCATGGCGGAACGCAAACGCTCCAGCCGCTGCTGGGTCATGCCCACGCCGGTATCGGAAATTTGCAGGATCACATGGTCCTCTTCCCGCCAGCCGCTGATCCGGATGTGTCCCACACCCCGTTTCAGCTTGATGCCGTGATACAAAGCATTTTCCACCAATGGCTGCAAGGTCAGCTTGGGCAACAGGGCCCGGTGAAGCGTCGAATCGATATCCACCGTGTAGGTCATGATGTCTTGATACCGGGCCTGCTGGATCTGCAAATAGCTGCGGACATGGCTTTCTTCCTCTTCCAACGTGATCACATCCCGGCCCTTGCTCAAAGAATGCCGGAAGAAGGCAGACAGGTTGGATACCATCTCCACCGCCGCCTGGGGCTTCTCCGCCTCAATGAGCCAGATGATGGTGTCCATGGTATTGTACAGAAAATGGGGGTTGATCTGGGCCTGCAACAGGGCAAGTTCTGCTTTTCGCAGACTTTCCTGCTTCTGCTGGCCCTCCTGCATCTGGGTATTGAGCCGGGCAATCATCTGCTCCATGCCTTCGCTGAGAGTCTGGATCTCCCGGACCCGAGACTGGGCCGGTTCCCGCACCGTCAGATCTCCTGCGGTGACGCTTTCTGCCCGGTGGGACAGTTCCACCAGCGGTTCCGTAATGGAGCGGCTCAGCCGGATGCTGTAGCGCAGGACGAAGGCCATGGCCGCCGCCGTCACCAGAATGATCAGCAAAATCTCCATGGCCATCTGGCTGACGGTTTCCTGCCGGATGGCACTGAGCTCCACCGCTTCATAGTACAGATACTCATACATGTACTCCTCCACCAAAGCGGTGAGGACATAGATATTGTTTTGCAGCTGCAACTGCCGGTCGTCATAGTCCGAGGTATTCTGGATCTGATAGATCCGCTGTTCCAGATTTTCGCACAGATCCAGCACACTGCCAATGGCCCGGCTGCTTTCTTTATTGGTCGTGGTGTCGATCAGGGACTGGGCCAGCTTCTGGGCCGCCGCCACTTCCGCAATGGGCAGTCCTTCGGAATACTGGCTTTCGATGACATAGTAGTACATCTTCTGGTCAATGGTATTTTTGAATTCCTAGTTGAACTCCGAAGCGGTGGTCACATTGTGCAGTAGCCGGGAGTAGTGGCCATTGGAGCGAAACAGCATCAGCAGGGATGCCCCCAAAATCACCGCCAGCAGGATGCTGATGGTGATCACCAGCTGGTGAAGGCTGTCCTGAATAGAAAATGTCTTTTTCATTTTTTACTCTTTCCTCCCCGGTAATCCCGGGGCGTACATCCCTGTGTCTTTTTGAACAGGAAACTGAAATAGTGGGGATCCTTATAGCCCACCGCCAGGGCGATCTCGCCGGAGCGCAGTTCCGAAGACCGCAGCAGCTCCCGGGCTTTTTCCATCCGTTTTGCGGTAAGGTATTCCACGAAGGTGGTACCCATTTCCTGGCTGAATACGGCGGATAAGTAGTTGGGACTGATGTTGATCTCCTTGGCCACCCGGTTCAGGGAGATATCCTCTTTCTGGTAGTTGGCATCGATATAGTGTACCGCTTCTTTCAAAAGGCTCCGGTATTGATTTCCCGTTGCCCGCTCCCGCAGCTCGATGGCCCGCAGCAGGATCTCCGAAAGATACCGCCGCAGGTCGCTGACCGTTACCGTATGCCCCACCATATCCAGGCAGGTCATCTGGGACAAAAATTCCCGCGGGGAAATATTCAGGGTCTGAACGAACTGGGTGGCCGTAAACCGGACACTGAGCATGAGATACTGGCAGAAGGGTCCGGAATCCAATCCCTCTGCCATGGCATGGATGTACTCCTCCACGAAGCTGGAAATTTCCTGGGTTCCGGCACTTTGCAGCACACCGGTGACCACCGCCGGATTCAGTTTGGACACATCCAGATCCGTCAGGTCGTGCTCTGACCCGGTGCCGGTAAGGCCGCTGACGGTATCCGGGGTGAAAATATGCTGTTCCGGCAAAATATACCGGTAGGCCCACAGCCGGGATACTTCTTCAAAGCACTCCGGCAGTGCGCTTAAGCGCTGGGTGGGGGTACCGGCGGCCACATACCAGCTCATTTCCGGACCATAGGTCTCGTAGAGCTGGCGCACTTTCCGGATGCACCGGTCGGCATTGGCCCGGATCTGCTCCCGGTCTCCTTTGATGAGGACGGCATAGGCATTCAGATTCCACCGGAACAGGATATATTCCGGATATTTCAGAAAATGTCCCACCAGTCCGTCCCGGATCCGGGCGCCAGGCTCGGAATAGGACTCGGTGACGCTGTGCTGTTCCGGCACGGCGGAAACCAGCACAATGGTATGGGCCTAGGCGCTTAAGTCCAGCTCCAATTTTTCCGCCTGCTCATAGATCTGGGGCAGAGACAGCTGCCCTGCCACGATCCGCTCAAAGAACCGCCGCCGGGCATATTGCTCATAATCCTGGGCTTCCTGCCGAAATTGCAGGCGGTAATTCTGCTAGGCCCGCTCCCCTTCGATCTTTTGCCGGATCTCCTCCAGAACCGAAAGGAGGCTGTTTTTGGTGATGGGTTTCAGCAGATACCGCTCCACCCCGATGCGGATGGCCTGCTGGGCATACTCAAAGTCATCGTAGCCGGAGATGATGATGACCTTCATCTGGGGAAATTCCTGCAAAACCAGTTTGCTCAGCGCCAGTCCATCCATAAAGGGCATCCGGATATCGGTGATGAGCACATCCGGCTTGGTCTGCCGGATCAGGGGCAGGGCCATTTCCCCGTCCCCCGCTTCTCCCACGAAGCTGTAGCCACACTGGGCCCAGGGCACGGTGTCCCGCAGTGTCTCCCGGATGATGCTTTCGTCCTCTGCCAAAAATACCCGCAGCATAAACAGTTCCCCACTTTGTCTGAATTTGCTTTCATTATATCACAATCCGCCAAAGGGGACATAGGTTATTTTACGAAAGTTGTTGAATTTTTTCAAATACCTGTCCTTCCAGGAAAAGATACCACAGCAGTTGCCTGGATCCGCTTCCGTTTCCGCATTTTATTTGCTTCTCCGGGAATTTGCCGAGTTTGCCGATTTTCTCCGGCAAACCCGGCAGTTCCTTGTAGGAAGTGACAACATTGCGAAAAGCAGTTGACAGAGGATCAAAAAAGTACTATGATAACCGCACAACCGAAAAACGACAAAAGAAGTTCTTTAGGAAAAAGCATTTGCTTGCCGAAGGAGTAACACTCTCAGGCGCCGCTTGTGCGGCAGGGACTAGGAATGGATGTGGCTCTGGAGAATCCCGGCATCGGGTACCGAAGGTGCAAGGCGGTGAAAACCGCTGAATCTCTCAGGTAAAAGGACAGAGTGGGTTTTTTACAATACCGTGGCGGATCCCCACCGTGTTGTACCCCTTTCTCGCCGGAGCTACCTTAGCTTGCGGCGTTTTTTCATGTACAGAAAAGGGGTAATGAACTATGGAAACGATTCTGACCAACATCGCCGCCGTCAATGATGTGCTGTGGAACAAGTATTTGCTGCTGCTTTTCCTGCTGCTGGGTGGCGGTATCTATTTCACCATCCGCACCGGGTTTGTCCAGGTTCGGAAATTCGGGGAAGGTATGCGTCTGGTTTTCGGTAACATCAGTCTCCGGGGCAAATCTGCCGGCAAGGACGGCATGAGCTCCTTCCAGGCTCTGGCTACTGCCGTGGCGGCTCAGGTGGGCACCGGCAATATCGCCGGCTGCGCTTCCGCACTGGCCTCCGGCGGCCCCGGTGCCGTGTTCTGGATGTGGCTGTCCGCTTTCTTCGGCATGGCTACTATTTACAGCGAAGCCGTGCTGGCCCAGAAGTATAAGCAGGTCAGCGAGGACGGCACCGTTTCCGGCGGCCCCATTTATTACATCAAAGCCGCATTTAAGGGAAAATTCGGCAGCTTTATGGCCGGTTTCTTCGCTATTTCCATCATTCTGGCTCTGGGCTTCATGGGCAATATGGTGCAGTCCAACTCCATCGGTGAAGCCTTCGACACCGCCTTCGGCGTGCCCCGGATCGTCATGGGCGTTCTGGTGGCCGGTGTTTCCGCCTTCATTTTCCTGGGCGGTGTCCAGCGCATCGCCGCACTGACGGAAAAGCTGGTTCCCATTATGGCCTGCTTCTACATCATCGGTTCCCTCATTGCCATTTTTATGAATGCAGATCAGATCATCCCCGCTTTCCGCTCCATTTTCGTAGGCGCATTCAGCCCGGAGGCCGTCATGGGCGGTGCCATCGGCATCAGCGTCAAGGAAGCCATGCGCTTCGGCGTAGCCCGGGGTCTGTTCTCCAATGAAGCCGGTATGGGCTCCACCCCTCACGCCCATGCCATGGCCAAGGTCGCCAAGCCCCAGGATCAGGGTGCCGTGGCCATGATCGGCGTGTTCCTGGATACCTTCGTGGTGCTGAGCATGACCGCACTGGTGATCCTGACCTCCGGTATGCTGGGCACCGTGGATGCCAACGGCCAGATGCTCACCGCAACGGCACTGGCACAGGCCGCCTTCAACCAGTCCTTCGGCTCCTTCGGCAACGCCTTTGTGGCCATCTGCCTGCTGTTCTTCGCTTTCTCCACCATCACCGGCTGGTACTTCTTCGGGGAAAGCAATGTCCGTGCCCTGTTCAAGGGCAACAAGAAGGCCGTGGTGGCCTACGGTGTCATTGCCGTGGCCTTCATCGTGGTGGGCTCCGTCCAGAAGGTGGGGCTGGTTTGGGATATGTCTGACATGTTCAACGGTCTCATGGTGATTCCCAACCTGCTGGCCGTGCTGGCTCTCAGCGGCATTGCCGCCAAATTCGCCAAAGATGACAATTACCGGGGCGAAGAATGATTTCCCCCACAAAAAATCTGCCCCGGCACGCCTTGGCGTGCTGGGGATTTTTCCTGTATGCTCCGGATCTTACAGCAGCTTCCGGATACCCGGGATCTTTTTCAGGATCCAGGTGATGCTGCCACAAAGTACCATACTGATGCAGCAGTAAACCAGGGAAAGTGGAATCAGATACAGACTGTCTCCTGCCAGTGCCACGAAATCGATACCAAACACGGTCATCAAAATCGGATCCATCAAATAGATCCCCAGCGTCAGCCCCGCAAGATTACCCAGCACTTTCTCCAGTTTTCGTGACCGCCATTGGGCGCTGACCTTCACACAGGCCGCCTTGACCAACAGATACAGGCAGGATGCCGTTATGTATGCGGTCAGGGGCGTATATTCCTCTGTGAACACGCCACTGTACACCCCCTGATGGACAGTAATGGCCGTCGTCACGCCAAGGGAAGCTGCAAGGATCGCCAGCAGTGCCCCTGTCTTCCGTTTGTCAAATTTTTCCACGGAAACATGATGTTCCAGGTAATATCCCAACAGCGGATAAAACAGGATATCCGTTGTTGCAAACGGCAGCGCAAAGCTTTCACACACGTACAGAATGTTCCACTGGTAATATTCCGCAAAGTATTGCCCTGCCTGTACGCCGGTAGAAGCAATACACCGCAGTATCAGCAGAAATGCAATATCCGGTCCGCTTAAGGCTCTTGCCATTTTTCCCAGCAGCGGCAGCGCCAGCAAAAATGCCAGATAGGCATATAAGAACCAATAAGGATTGACGATCTCACAACTGAAAAATGTATACAAAAAATGTTCCAGGCTCAGGATCTCCCGGTACAGGCAGCAATAGGCACAGACCGATGCGCACAGCAGTACCAGAAAAAACCGCCCCACCCGCTTTTTCAGCAATGACCGATAAGACTCCTCCTTCCCCAGAAGCAACGCCCCGGAAAGCATGAAAAACACAGGGACATTGACCTTGGTGAAGGCAGACAGAAGAATGCTCGCCGTTACTTTATACATTTCATTGGTATGATTTCTGTAATACAGATATCCTGCTGTATGATTATAAATCACCAGAAATGCCGCTAAGAGCCGCAGAATATCCATATGTATGTTTCTTCTTTTCTCTTCCATTTTTACCTATTCTCCTTCCGTATATTCAAAATACCATCCGCACTGCCTGACGTCAATTGCCCCTATTCTCCGGTTTCCTGCCCCAGCAGCTCCATCATGGTAGCGGTGTAGCGCTGCAGGTAGCGCATCAGCTCCTGGGGGGATTCCTTCCGGCCGTTCCGGGCCCAGGTGATCTGACTGGCCACCATGGCCATGGACAAATTGGCAATGACATATTCCCGCTCCGCCGGTTCCATATCCCCGGGAAACAGCCGGTTGTCCCTGTCCAGCTGACGGAAGCTTTTTTCCGTATAGGAAAAAAGCAGATCCAGCCGCCCATTTTCCACCAATGCTTTCAAAAATGTGTGGTTTTCCAGCCCCAGGGCGATGCTATGCTCCAGGATCTCCGCCGTGGTCCTTTCCCGGCCGCCCTCATAGGTGTGCAAGGCGGACTCGGCCATCTGATCCAACTGATACAGCAGCACGTCCTCCGGGGTGTCAAAAAGCCGGTAAAAAGTGGCCCGGCTGATACCTGTGGCCCGATGGATGTCCGACACCGTCACTGACCGGAGAGGCCCACTTTTCAGACATTCCAGCAATCCCCGGACGATTTCTGCCGCCGATGCCTGGGAGCGGCGATCCTGTTTGATGTGATACATATTTTTCCTCTTTTGTACTATAAGTTCAAAACATATTGTATCATATTTTTTCTTATGTTACAATAACTCCGTATCAAATGCTGGATTTCCAGCAATTTCACCAAAAGTAAGGAGCGTACTTCATGAAGAAGAATCCCATTGTCATCGATCCCAACATGACCGATGGCTACATCCCCGCCCCCTATGTTCTGGAGGAAGGCGACAAGATCAACGACATGTACTTGGAGCCCGTCCTGTTCCACAATGAAAACGGCCCCACCATCGGTGTCACCACCTGCGGTGTCATCGTTAAGGACGGTCTGTTCTTCAAGGATATGGACAACGACGGCATTCTCAGCCCCTATGAGGACTGGCGCAATGACGACGAGACCCGTGCCAAAGATATGGTAGCCCATCTGCCCCTGCATCAGCAGGCCGGTCTGGTGCTGAATACCCTTTGGAATACTCCTTTGTCCATGACCCGGGAGGGTGCTAAGGATGCGCAGGGCAACATTGTCCCCGGCAAGATCTTCAAGCAGTATAACCCCAGCGAACCAGAGCCCCGCTCTCCCCTGCCCGGCGTTTCCATGCGGGTGGACGACAGCCAGGTCCTGGAAAACAAGTTGGCTGCCGGTGTCTACCGTGGCGAAATGCGGGCCGAGGCCGGTGTGGCTGCCCTGTATCACAATCTGGGCACCCAGTATGTGGAATACGAAGCCTGCCATGGCGGTGTGGCCATCCCCTACTCCCTGCACACCAATCCCATTAACATCGGCTACCCCGACTTTTTGGGCTTCGGCGCCGCCGTTATGGGTGACGGCAACTACGACATGGTCTACGAAATGGCCGACACCGACCGGAAGATGATGGCGGCCTGTGGCCTGAACATCATGTACGGCCCCCAGGTGGACGTTTCCACCGACCCCCGCTGGCCCCGGAATTCCGGCACCTACGGAGAGCGCCCCGAGGTCACTGCCGGTATCACCCGGGAGCTGGTTCGCGGCTATCAGAACGGTGACGGCGGCCTGAAGGAAGGCGCCATCGCCCTAACCGTGAAGCACTTCCCCGGCGACGGCCCCGCCGAAAACGGCTTCGAGCCCCACCTGCCCATCGGTCAGTGGCGGCTGTACCCCACCGAAGGCTCCATGGAGAAGTATCATCTGCCTCCCTTCCAGGCAGCTTTCGATGCCAACGCTTCCGCCATTATGCCCGACTACTCCCGCATCGCCAACGATGGCCGCACCGTGCCCCAGTACTACAAGGGCAAGCTGACCTCCTCCGAGTCCGTGCCCTCTACCTACTCCAAGGAGCTCATCACCGATCTGGCCCGGGATACCATGGGCTTTACCGGCTATGTCAACTCCGACTCCGGTATCACCGCCGTGCAGATCTACGGTGTGGAACACCTGACCATGTCCCAGCGCTATGCCAAGGCCATCTCTGCCGGTACCGATGTCATCGGCGGCAACTTTGACTCCGAGAACATCGTCAAGGCCGTGGAAGATGGCATCCTGCCCAAGGCCGATCTGGATCGTGCCAACTACCGCCGTCTGCTGAGCCTGTTCCAGCAGAAGCGTGTGGACAATCCCTATCTAGATCCCGACGCAGCTGACCGTGTCCGGGAGGAGAACTTCGAGGGTGCCAAGAAGGCCGCCTACCGTGCCTGCCAGAAGGAAGTGGTTCTGGCCAAGAATCACGATGCCGTTCTGCCCATGGTCAAGGGTAAGAAGGTCTATGTGGCCGTCTTCGCCGGTGACGATGCCGGTGCTGCACTGGCTCAGTCCATGGGTGCCGGTGTGGCCGGTGAAGCCACCAACGAGGCTCTGCGCAAGCAGCTCAGCGAAATGCTCACCGCCAAGGGCTACGAGATCGTGGATTCTCCTGAAAACTGCGACTACGCCTATCTGCATGTCTGGCCCAAGCAGAACAACATCGTCTTCCTCCAGCGCTCCATGCCTGTTCTGGAGCTGGTGGACGGCTACATGCACGAAGAGCGGGAAGTCAACAAGTCCCAGAAGAAGACCGGTAATCTGATCCCCATCTACACCCTCCGGGGCGTGGATCAGATCAAGACCCTGTCCGAGACCGTTCACGGTTACGGCGGCAAGGTCATCGCCACCTGCGTGGTCTGTAATCCCTGGATCCTGGACAAGCTGGAGCCCTACTGCGATGGTTTGACCTTCCAGTACACCATCTCCCCCGTGGCTATGAACAACGCCCTGGGTGCTCAGATGGATGTGCTGTCCGGTGACTTCAACCCCACCGGCAAGATGAGCCTGACCATGGTCTCCTGCCCCGAAGTTATCGCCATCACCGAAAAAGAGATCGACGGCGAGATCCGGGAGATCTGCGCCTCCCCCAACGATGTTCCCGGTTACGACAAAGACCAGTACATCGATCCCGAGATCCTGAAGAACGTCAAGGGCGGCAGCTACGCCTACTACGATGCCGACGGCAACTACTACCGCTCCGGCTTCGGTCTGCACTACTGATCCATACGCAACCGGCGGCGGGGAATTTCCCGCCGCCGTGTTTTGGCCTGTCATCCCGACTAAGCGCAGCGCATGGAGGGATCTACGCACCGAATGTCTCTTATGCAGTAGGTAAGTACCAAGATCTCTCTATTTCGCTTACACTCCCTCGGGATGACCGGCTTTGCACCTTATTCGTAGGGCGGGGGCATGCCCCCGCCGCCATTCTCCGGTTCTTTAGCTATAGATTAAATATTGACATTTTAATTCTTTCCTCGTATACTAGCCTTGAAGCACCAGTATGTTCTGTGGAAGCTGTTAATATTGATGGACTGCGTAGCTCCGTCGTGAGTGAGCGTAGACTCCGCTTTGGGCGTTGCATCAGGATTGACAGCAGAGACAAACTATGGTGCTTTTTTTCACAGCTATCATTCCTTCACCCCAATGCCCTCCCCTTCGGGGAGGGTGCCGGAGCGCAAGCGAAGGCGGGAGAGGCCTCTACTGCCACGGCTTGCGGCCGCAAACGGCGGGGGCATGCCCCCGCCCTACGAAGGCATCAGTTCTTGATTCGTATTGTCCATCGTCAACTCCCCTTCACGTCCATTCTGCATGCCCATTTTTGTTGCCGCTCTTGCATTTTGCCAAAAATGGTCTATAATAGGAATATAGAAATATAAAATAGAAGGAGTTTTTCCATGAAGTACGATTTTACCTCCATTCTGGATCGCAAGGGCAAGGATGCCATTGCCGTTGACGCCGTGGGCGCCGATCATCCCTTTGCCTACCCCGCCCCTAAGGAAGGTTTCGATGTGATCCCCATGTGGGTTGCCGACATGAACTTCCCCGTGGTGCCCACCGTGCAGGAGTACATGATCCGCCGGGCTCAGCAGGAGACCTTCGGCTATTTCTTTGAAAGCGACGAATACTTCAATTCTATCATCCGCTGGCAGGAAGACCACAATCAGGTCACCGGCCTGACCAGAGACAACATCGGCTACGAAAACGGTGTTCTGGGCGGCGTGGTCACCGCTCTGAACGTGTTCTGCTCCCGGGGCGACAAGGTGCTGCTCCACTCCCCCACTTACGTCGGCTTCACCGGCAGTCTGAAAAACAACGGCTACGACATCGTCCACTCCCCTCTGGTGCAGGACGAAAATGGCGTGTGGCGCATGGACTTTGCAGACATGGAAAAGAAGATCGTGGAAAATAAGATCCACGCCGCCGTCTTCTGCTCCCCCCACAACCCCTGCGGCCGTGTCTGGGAGAAATGGGAAGTGGAGAAGGCCATGGAACTGTACAAGAAGCATAACGTGATGGTGGTCTCCGACGAGATCTGGAGCGACATCATCCTCGCCGGTCACAAGCATGTTCCCACCCAGTCCGTTTCCGAGGATGCCAGAATGCGTACTGTGGCTCTGTACGCCCCCTCCAAGACCTTCAACCTGGCAGGTCTGGTGGGCAGCTACCACATCATCTACAACAAGATGATCAAGGATCGCTGCGACAAGGAGTCCTCCCTGTGCCACTATAACTCCATGAACGTCATGTCCATGCACGCTCTGGTGGGCGCTTACCAGCCCGAGGGCTACGAATGGGCAAAGGAGCTGTGTGAAGTCATCACCGGCAACGTGGATTTCGCCTGTGACTACATCGAAAAGCATTTCGACGGTGTCACCGTCTCCAAGCCTCAGGGTACTTACATGCTGTTCATCAACTGCGATAAGTGGCTGGAAAAGCACGGCAAGACCATGGACGAGCTGCTGAAAGCCGGCTGGGACGTGGGCGTTGTCTGGCAGGACGGCCGTGCCTTCCACGGCAAAACCCACATCCGCATCAACCTGGCCCTGCCCCTGAGCCGTGTCCAGGAAGCCTTCGAACGACTGGATAAGTACGTTTTTAACGCCTGAATGGAATATTAAAAAAGCAGTGAAGCTTCGGCTTCACCGCTTTTTTCTGTGGAGATCATTGTCAGCGCAAATCACGAGTTGAAATACCCCAAATATTCAAAAAATCTTAAAATATGACTGTAGGGGCGACCA
>CAYXUI010000012.1:0-35415 GCA_964468195.1 uncultured Oscillospiraceae bacterium
TGCCGGTCTTGGCGGAGATGGGCACGATGATGGTATCGCCGCCCCACTCTTCGGGGATCAGGTCGTACTTGGTCAGCTGCTCCTTGATCTTGTCAGGGTTGGCAGTGGGCTTATCCATCTTGTTGATGGCCACGATCAGGGGCACTTCGGCGGCCTTGGCGTGGTTGATGGATTCCACGGTCTGGGGCATGATGCCGTCATCGGCGGCGACCACCAGAATGGCGATATCGGTGGACTTGGCACCACGGGCACGCATGGAAGTAAAGGCGGCGTGGCCAGGGGTATCCAGGAAGGTGATCATCTGGCCGTTCACATCCACGGTGTAAGCACCGATGTGCTGGGTGATGCCGCCGGCCTCGCCGGAGGTGACGGAGGTCTTCCGGATGGCATCCAGCGTGGAGGTCTTACCATGGTCAACGTGACCCATGACCACCACGACGGGAGCACGGGTCTCCAGCTCTTCGGCGGTATCCACATGGTCATCAATGATCCGCTCTTCGATGGTGACGGTGATCTCCTTTTCCACCTTGCAGCCCATTTCGGTGGCCACAAATTCGGCGGTCTCGAAGTCGATGGTCTGGTTGATACCGGCCATGACACCGTTCTTCATCAGGCACTTGATGACATCGGCAGCGGTCTTCTTCATCCGGGAAGCCAGGTCGCCAACGGTGATCTCGTCGGGGATCTTCACGGTGAGGGGAGCTTTGCGGGCCACTTCCATCTGGAGGCGGCGCATCTTCTCCTGCTCTTCGTTCCGGGACTTGTTGCCACGGAAGTTCTGCTTCTGCTGCTTATTCTGCTGCTTGCCCTTGCCGGAGCCGATGCGCTGCTTGCCGCCCTGATAATTCTGGACCTTCTCGGAAACCAGATTGTCCACGTCGGCGAAGCGGTTGGCGTTGACCTGGACGGCGGAAGTATCCACCACCCGGCGCTCCCGCTTCCGTTCGGGCTCCTTGGGCTTCTCGGCAGCGGGCTTTGCCTCTGCCTTAGGCTGATTGTTGTTCTGAGGACGAGCCTGGTTGCCCTGCTGGGGGCGGCCCGCCTGCTGCTGGGGACGATTCTGACCGCCCTGCTGAGGACGGTTCTGGGCCTGCTGGGCAGGCTTGGTTTCTGCCTTGGGAGCGGTAGCCTTCACGGCAAAGATCTGCTCCAGAGAGGCAATGGGGTTCTTCTGGGTCATATAGTCAAACACCACGTTCAGCTCGGCATCGCTGAGCACCTGGGTGTAGGACTTGGGCCGGTCCATGAACTGGCCCACGATATCGGAGATCTCCTTGGGAGCCACGCCAAAATCTGCGGCGACTTCCTTCACACGATACTTCACAAAACTCATTCTATAAACGCACCTCCAAAATGCTGCGCTGCGGGGCAGCATTCCCATCCCTGAGCAGGAACAATGGTCAATTGACAAGGATGGTAGAAAAACCATTCCTGTCAATTGCCCACCGTTCTGCATCGAAGCGATGGAACGCTGCCTTACAGCAATCCGTTGGTATCCTTACTTCTTCTTTCCCATGCGCACATTGCGCTTATGGGCCTGGGCTTCCTGCTTGCGCTTTTTGGCCTTGTTGGCCTTTTCCGTCAGCACGGCCACTGCGTCGGCATAACGCTCCGGATTTTCCAGAGAGCTTACCAGTGCCAGGGCCATGGATACATCGGTAATGGCGGCAATGGCCAGGGCCGTTCTTCCCACGGCGAAGCCCATTTCTTCTTTGGTGCAGGTCAGGCGCACGCACTGCTGCTCCGTTCCGGCGGCGAAGGACTTGGCTCTGCGCCAGGTGTGGTCGGAAGCATCTGCCGCCACCAAAATGACGTAGGCTTTGCCTGCCCGGGCGATGGCCCCTACCGGTTCCTCGCCCAGCTCTGCCATGCCGCCCTTCCGGGCCAGAGACAGATAATTCAGGGCTTTTGTCATGGATTTGCCTCCATTTCCTTCTGAAGCCGGGCAATGACATCCTCCGGGATGGTCACTTCCAGACTCCGGTCCAATGCTTTGGAGCGGACGGCCTTTTTCAGGCATTCCGGGTTCGGGCACAGGTAAGCGCCCCGGCCGTTCATTTTGCCACCGAAATCCAGATTCACGGTGCCCTCCGGTGTGCGAACCACCCGGATCAGCTCCCGCTTCGCTTTCCGCTCCCGGCAGCCCATACACTGCCGCTGGGGGATTTTCTTCTGCATACTGGCCACCTCCATTTGATAATGATGAATGATACGTTCGTAGGGCGGGGGCAGGCCCCCGCCGCTCCGCTTCCGGTTTCAACCCGGTTCGGTGTACAGGGAATGTTCCGCTCCACATCACGAACTTTTCAAATTCACCAATGCCGCTCGACCAACCGCTCAATCAATGTTACCTGATCGGCGGGGAAAGCGAAGTTTTTGAATAAACAATCGCCGGTGGCGATTGCACATCGAAAACATGCCCCCGCCCTACGGAAGGAACGGCAATGATTTCCATTCGTAATTTATAATTATTCTTCCACAGGTGCTTCTTCCACAGCGGGCTCTTCTTCCTGCTGGGGTTCTTCTGCCTGGGAGACGGGCTTGATGTCGATCTTGTAGCCGGTGAGGCGGGCAGCCAGACGGGCGTTCTGGCCCTCCTTGCCGATGGCGAGGCTCAGCTGATCGTCGGGGACGATGACCCGGCAGGCCTTCTGGCCGGGGATCAGAGTCACGGAGACCACGTCAGCGGGGCTCAGGGCAGCCCGGACATACTCACAGGGATCCTCAGACCAGACCACGATGTCGATCTTCTCGCCGCCCAGTTCTTCCACGACGGCACCCACACGACCGCCACGGGGGCCGACACAGGCACCCACGGGATCAATACCCTCCATGGTGGCACGGACGGCCATCTTGGAGCGGGAACCGGCTTCTCTGGCGATGTTGCGCACTTCCACCTGACCCTCGGCAATTTCGGGAGTCTCCAGCTCAAACAGCCGCCGCACCAGATTGGGATGGGTACGGGAAACGTGAACCAGAGGGCCACGGCCGGGCTTGTGGATCTCCAGAACGTAAACCCGGATCTTGTCGCCTTCCTTGTAGCTTTCGCCGGGGATCTGCTCGGAAGCACGGAGGACGGCGTCGGACTGCTCGTTGCCGGAACCGATCCGCACGAACATATCGCCGGAAGTGGGGTCGATCCGCAGCACGGTGCCGGTCAACAGCTCCTGTGCCTTGGAGGAATAGCTTTCATACATCACGCCACGCTCGGCTTCCCGGATGCCCTGAATGACCACCTGCTTGGCAGTCTGGGCAGCGATGCGGCCGAACTTGGAAATATCCACGGGAATGGCAACGGTGTCGCCAACCTTCAGGTCGGGGTTATACCGCTTGGCGGTATCGATGTGGATCTCCAGTGCCAGATCTTCCAGCACGTCCACAACGGTCTTGATCTGGTGCATGCTCAGACCTTCTTCGCTGAGAGATACCACCACGTTTTCTGCGGGCACGTCCCGGTGATCTTCCCGGTCCTTCCGGTATGCGTTGGTCAGAGCCTGCTTCAGCCGCTCCACCATGTAGTCAACAGGGATACCCTTGATCTTCTCCAGTTCCCGCAGGGAAGCGAAGATCTCTGCGCCGATATCGACCTTGGGTGCTTCGGCATTTTTCTTGGCATTCTTTCTGGGTGCCATGTTCTTGATTCCTCCTAATCAGAATTCCACACGGAGCCGCACCAGTGCGACTTCGGATTTTTCAAAAGTAATGGTTTCCTTGCCCGCCTCCACGGTGACGCGGCCATTGTCATAACCCCGCAGGACGCAGGGGATCTCTTTCAGGCCGTTTCTGGGGCGGTAGAGTTTTACAGTGATGTTGCTGCCCAGGAACCGTTCAAAATCGGAAGGACGCTTCAGTGTCCGTTCCAGTCCGGCGGAGCAGACTTCAAAGTGGTAAGAGCCTTCGATGGGATCCTTCTCGTCCAGAATGGGATCCATGGCCCGGGAGATGGCTTCGCAGTCGTTGATGTCCACGCCGCCTTCCTTATCCAGATACAGCCGCAGGAAATATTCGCTGCCCTCCCGGACATACTCCACATCCCACAGCTCGCATCCATGTTCTTTCACCACAGGCTCCGCAAAGGATGCCACCAGTTCGGTAATTTTCATGCTGCACTTCCTTTCCACACAAAAGACTAACAAGAAAGAGAGGCGCTGGCGCCTCTCTTTCCTAACTTACTACCTATTTACACTGGTATTATACCACCCTTCTTCCCGTTTGGCAAGAGGGTTTTGGAAAAATAACGGACAAAATTGGAAAAAATACGCACAAAAATTGTAGCATTCCAACAGATGTCAGCCGAAATGAACAGAAAACGTCAAGTCGTCGCATCTATGTATTTTACCTCGATGCTTCCATACGCCTGGTTGAAAGAAAATTCCTTCCGTTTTTCCAGGGGAACATCGGCTACGATCTTTCCAAATGTGGATTCGCGTAAAATAATATCATCATTCCGAACGGAATCGTCGAGCATATGCTCGAGCATCATAAAGACGCACCCGGTAACCAGCACCCTGGCTTCCCGCTGATCGTCCCGATAGGTAACCGTTCTTTTTTCCATGACCGCATTCCCCATAAATTGATGAAAATCCGGGTAATCCCTACGGGAATAGGATACTTTCAGGGAAAGCTTATCCTGGTCATCGGTCAATTCCACAATTTCGATTTCGTAGTATCCGTTAATAATCGCTTTCATAGTATTTACTGTTCCACAGCCGTTTCCTGCTCCAGTGCCTTCAGGCAGTCCCAGTTGGCCCGGTTGGCGGAGAGGGTCAGGGTCTTCACTTCTTCCGCATGGGCCTCGGTGAGCTGACCCGGCAGCAGACGCCAGCGCCAGTTGAATCCCACGGTGCCGGGCTGATTCATCCGGCAGCTGTTGTCCAGACCCAGATAGTCCTGAACGGGGATGATGCAGGTCTTGGCTACGGAGCGCATGGTCAGTGCCAGCAGTGCCTTGTACATCCGCTTTTCGGGGATGGCACCGCCGCCAAGATAGGTTTTCAGCTGCTGCTTGCAGTCCTTATCCAGACCGGCGTACCAGCCGGCCAGAGTCTCATTGTCATGGGTGCCGGTGTAAACCACGCAGTTGGTGTCGTAATTCTGGGGCCAGTAGTCGTTGGCGTAGGAAATATCCTGAGGATCCACCGCAAACTGCAATACCTTCATATTGGGATAGCCGCTGTCCTTCACCAGACGGCGGACACCGTCGGTCATGAGACCCAGGTCCTCGGCGATGACGGATACATCCCCCAGTCGCTCCTGAATGGTGCGGAACAGATCCATGCCGGGGCCCTTCTCCCAGTGGCCGTACTTGGCAAGACCCAGCTCGGCGGGGATGGAGAAATACTCGTCAAAGCCCCGGAAGTGGTCAATGCGCACCACGTCGTAGAGCTTGAAGGAATGCCACATCCGGGTGACCCACCACTCGTAGCCCGTAGCCCGATGGTAGTCCCAGCGGTACAGGGGATTGCCCCAGACTTGACCATCCTCGGCAAAGGCATCCGGCGGGCAGCCTGCCACGGAGGAGGATTCGTTCTTTTCATTCAGCTGGAACAGCTCCGGATGCGCCCACACATCGGCACCGTCGGGGGAGACATAGATGGGAATGTCGCCAACAATCTGGATGTGCTTAGCATTGGCGTAGGCCTTCAGCTTGCTCCACTGCTGGTCGAACTTGTATTGCAGGTACTTCTGGAACTCAATGTCGTAGTACAGCTCCCGGTTGTAGTAATCCACGGCAAAACCCCAGTGCATCCGGATATCCTCCGGCCAGGTCCGGAAGGAGCTTTCCTGGAAGAAGGTCTTCAAAGCCATGAACAGGGCATAGTCATCCAGCCACCAGTGATTTTCCCGGCAGAAGGCGGCAAAATCCGGGTCAGAGCCCACATGACTCCGCTCGTAAGCCTTATGCAGCAGGGCGAAGCGGTTTTCATGGAGCTTGTCAAAATCCACCTTAGCGGGGTTTTCGCCAAAATCCACGGCATTGCATTCTTCCTCTGTCAGAACCCCTTCCTGGATCAGTGCTTCCAGAGAGATCAGGTAAGGGTTGCCCGCAAAGGCGGAATAGGCCTGATAGGGGGAATCATCGCTGCCGCCATGGGAGGTAGCACCCAGAGGCAGGATCTGCCAGTATTTCTGATCGGCTTTCGCCAGCCAGTTCACAAAATCATAGGCAGCCTGATCGAAACAACCGATGCCATACCGGCTGGGCAGACTGGTGACGCTCAGCAGTACGCCTGCGAAACGAGACATAAGTAACACTCCTTCTTCCGGTACGCTTCCTTTTGGAAACGTTTCCTTTTATCTGGTTTCAGTATAATTCCTTTTTCCCCGTTCGTCAATCAAAAAATAAACTTCCCTGTTCCGTACAAATTTTCCACATTCATTTTGTGGAAAAACACGGAAAGCAGGGAAGATTCCGTAGGGCGGGGGCATGCCCCCGCCGCTTGGCTTTGACACTTGAAGGACAATGTCATCCTGACTATAGTGCCAACGATTCTGAATGGTCATGATTGCCACTGGCAATCATACCGAAAAAGCGAAGCGTGTGGAGAGATCTTGGCACCGATTTTACTGCAAATGTCCCGTAAGTGCCAAGATCCCTCGACTCGCTGTCGCTCCCTCGGGATGACAGGCTGGTCTGAAATATTCAAATTACAGCGAATTTTCTTCCTCGTTGTTGGCATACCGTTTGCTGTGGCTGAAGCCCCGGCCCCAGACTTCGGTGACCTGGCTGACGATCATGAAGCAATCCGGGTCGATATCCCGGGCCAGACGCTGGATCCGGGGCATTTCGTGGTTGCTTACCACGCTGAGGATCACTTCCGTGGGGGTATGAAGGAAGCCACCTTCGCCATGGAGCAAGGTCACACCCCGGTCTACCTGGGACAAAATGGCATCCCGGATCTCTTCTGCCCGGGGGCTGACGATCTTTACCTCCGTCTTGCTGGTGCCAAGCAGCAGCACCTTGTTCAGCGCAAAGGAGGTTACCATCAGCAGCAACACGCCATAGAGCAGGTCTTCCATGGCATGGAAGGACATTTGGGTTAACATAATACAAAAATCAAAGGTCCACAGGCTCACTGGTACCGGGATCCGGAAGAATTTTTGCAGCATCAGCGGCGGGATATCCATGCCGCCGGTGGAGGCACCGCCCCGCATGACCATGCCCAGTGCCAGCCCCAACCCCAAACCGGAATAGAGGGTATTCATCAGCAAATTTTCCGTAATGGCCACATCTCCCAGCACCCGGTTCAGCAGCTCCAGGGCCACGGGATAAAACAGGGAAGAAAACACGGTGGTCAGGGCAAATTTCCGTCCCAGAAAGCACCAGCCCAATCCCAGCATGACAATGTTGAAGCAGAGGATGAACATTGTCATGGGGATCCCCAACAGATGGTTCACTGCCAGAGCAAGACCCGTGGTGCCACTGCTGATAAGGTTTGCCGGAAGCAAAAACAGCTTCACCGTCAGGGCATACAGGGTATTGCCCCCCAGTACCAAAAGCAGAGAGAATCGTTTGTGTTTGTTGGATGAAGTCATGGAAAACAACCTTTCGTTGGAAAGTTAGGAATTAGGAGTTGTCAGTTGACAATTGACAGTGGACAGTTATGGTACGCCTAAAAGCCTTCCCCTCTGGGGAAGGTGGCCGAGCGTCAGCGAGGTCGGAAGAGGAACGGCGAAACCTTACGCCTAGCAGGAAGTCTGTTACAACGCAGAAACCATAACATTTCCGCCCGCATTCCTCTTCAGTCACGGCTTGCGCCGTGCCAGCTTCTCCCCGGGAGAAGCGGTTTGCACGCCTATTCATAATAATACTTCCACCCCAAGTCCGTCTGGAATCTGTGGAGTGTTACGCCGAAGATATCATTCAAACAGCCATTTTGCCAGATTTCTTCCGGGGTGCCGGAATGGAGCAGGTGGCCCTGGGCCATCACTGCCAGCGCATCACAATGCTCCATGGCCAGCAGCAGATCGTGGAGCACCAGCACCACGGTCTTGCCCTGCCGGGCCAGATCTTTGGCGTCCGCCAGGGTTTGCAACTGGTGACCCACATCCAGAAAGGTGGTAGGCTCGTCCATCAGCACCACCGGGGTATCCTGAGCCAGCGCCATGGCAAGGTACACCTTCTGCCGCTGGCCGCCGGAGAGGGTGGCAAGCTGGGCATCTTTCAGCTCCCAGAGCCCCAGCCTTTTCAGGCAATCTTCTGCAATCAAAATATCCTCCTGGCGGTAGCGCCGGGGGTAGCTTAAATAAGGAAACCGGCCATGGAGGGTCAGCTGCATGACAGTCATCTGGGGCACCGGCCGGTTCTGGGCCAGATAGGTTACCAACCTTGCCCGGTGCTTGGGGTCAAGGCCGGATAAATCAGTACCATCCACCGAAATGCTTCCTTCCTGAAGGGGCAAAATTCCAGCAATGGTTTTTAATAAGGTGGATTTTCCGCAGCCGTTGGGGCCGAGAATGGCGGTGACGTTGCCGGTCGAAAACTGGGTGTGGATATTCTGAAGCACCGGTTTTCCGGCATATCCGGCAGTTATGCTTTTGATGTCAACCACTTGTCTTTCCTCCCTTTTTCCGGATCAGCAGTGCCAGGAAGAAGGGGCCGCCCAGAACGGACAGCAAAATTCCCACCGGCAGTTCATAGGGGGCAAAGGCCATCCGGGCCACCAGATCGCAGGCCGTCACCAGTCCTGCCCCCAACAAGGCACACAGGGGAAGGCTGCATTTTCCGCCCAGAATTTTCCGGACAGCGTGGGGGACGATGAGACCCACAAATCCCAGCAATCCCGCAAAACTGACACTGGCTCCCGCCAGCATAGCGGCGAGAATCAGCAGGATAGTGCGCATTTTCTTCACGGAAAGCCCCAGACTCTGAGCGGTATCCCCCCCCAGGGACAGCACTTCCAGCTCGTTGCGCAAGGTCATAACCAGAGCCAGTGCCACCAGAATCAGAATTCCTGCCGGGATCAGCCGGGGATAGGAAACGGAAGAAAATCCTCCCACCCGGAAATCGCTGCTCAAGACCCCGGCTTCCGGCACCAGTGTGGTCACCGCCTCACTAAGGGCACTGAAAAAACTGCTGACAGCCACGCCGCCCAAAATCACTGTAGTCCGGGAAGCACCGATTTTCTCCGCGGTGAACATCACCAGCAGCACACAGATCATGGCTCCCAGAAAGGCAGACAGGGCAATGGCCCAGCCGGAAAGAAGGCCACAGGCGCAGCACACCGTCACCGCCAGTGCGGCACCGGAATTGACACCGATGATGCTGGGGGAAGCCAGAGAATTGCACAGCACCCCCTGAATGACGGCTCCCGCTACTGCCAGAGCCGCCCCGCTGAGAAGGCACGCGGCGGTTCTCGGCAGCCGGGCGTAGTAGAAGATCCACCCGGCGGTATCCTTCGGCCCCCCGAAAATGGCGGCGATGACCTCAGAAAGGCTCAGGTTTGCCGCGCCAAGGCACAGACTCATAATTGTTGCCAGCAGGCAAAACAAGGCAGAAATGGTGAAAACGGGAACTTTTTTACGGGCCATTGGCTAAAATCTCCTCTGCCTGGGCATAAGCTTCCCCCCAGCGGTGGTTGGGCTTCATGCTGAACAGGGACTTGTCCATTACATGGACTCTGCCCTCTTTCACCGCCGTCAGCTGGGCCCAGGCGGGTTCCTCCGTCAGCAGCCGATCCAGATGGCTCTGGACACCGGCCTGATCGTCCCCGTAGGGAGCCAGGAAAATATGATCCGGATCTTCCTGCAAGATTCGCTCGATGCTTAAGTTTTCCAGCAGGGTTTCATCGGAATCGGCGATGTTGGTGCACCGCAGATCCCGGAGGATCTCCCCCAGAATGCTGCCCTGACTGCTCCGGACCCGGATGGTGGAAGCGGAGATCCGCAGCACCAGCACTTTGGGGTTATTGGCGCGGGACTGACTTTCTGCGATGATGGACTGCACCTGTTCTTCCACGGCAAGGCCGTAGGTCTCATAGCAGTCTGGTCTGCCGGTGATGTCTGTAAAGATCTTCATCATCCGCAGGTAGTCTTCAAAATCGTAGACGTCAAAGTAGGCCACCGGGATCCCAGCCCCTTCCAGAGTGGATTCCCACTGCAGATGCTGGCTGGTATTGGTGCTGGCAATGACGAAGTCCGGCTGAACCGAAAGCAGCAGCTCCAGGGACATGGATTTGGTATTGCCGAGGTTTACGACATCCTCCGGGATGGAAAGATCGTACTCCTCCCAGGCATCGTCCACCGCGGCGCAAAAGCTGCCCCCCGCCAGAGTCCAGGCTTCGGCATAGCTCCCCAGCAGAATGGCCACCCGCTGTGGTTCCTTCACGGTGACCCGGCGGTCAAGGTCATCGGTAAAGGTATATCCATCCCCTGTCCCTTCCCCGGCGGCGCAGCCGGACAGCAACAAAGAAAGCATTATCAGCAGACACAAAAATCGTTTCATAACATTTCCTCACAGGTTTTCTTTCCCGTTATTGTAATGCTTTTTTTCAAGTTCGTCAACTGGGCGGCCAGTGGCCGCTGACAATTACGAGAGGTATTGGCCGGTGGTAATCCCCACACCATTGGGCCCACCCGGTTCGCTACATGGTAAAAAATTCGTAGGGCCGGGTTTCCCGGCCCGTTTTGCCGCACAGGAAAATGTCATCCCGACCAAGCGTTAGCGCGTGGAGGGATCTTGGCACTCACCCATCTCTTATGCAGTTAGTAAGAGCCAAGATCCCTCGACTCGCTGTCGCTCCCTCGGGATGACAGGTTTTTTACATCGTGCAAAATAGGGCGGATATCCCGCCCCATTTATCATTTGTCATTCGTAATTTCTAATTATTTCACTGCACTTGTACAATGACCAAATGTGCCGACACCGGGTTTTCCCCTCCGGCGTTTTGGGTCAGGGTCAGGGCGATGGAGGATGCATTGCGCAATGTCAGCTCCGTATTGGCCTGGGTCGCCTGCACCAGTGCCATGCCCACGATCTGGGTAGTTTCCCCGGCACGGCCTACCCGGGTGTAGGGCAGCTCATTGCCGTTGGCGGTGAGAATCAATTGTCCCGCCTCGGTGGCGCTGACCTGAAACTGTACCAGATACACCCCGGCGGTGACCAGGGTAAAGCTGCTGTCCCCGGTGCGGGTGATGCCGGTACTCTGGGCGGCGGTTTGGGGGAAGGCTACATCTGACCCGACGGCAATGGCAGTGGCATTGTCACTGGGCATCAGGGCGTAAAAATCGGCGTAATTCAGCACGCCCCCTGCAGGTCCCTGGGGGCCGGTGGCTCCGGTAGCGCCCGTTGCCCCCGTTGCGCCGGTGGCGCCGGTTGCTCCAACGGGCCCCTGGGGGCCAATGGCACCCTGAGGTCCGGCGGGACCGATCTGACCCTGTGGTCCGGCAGGACCCTGAGGACCTTCCGGACCTTGGGGTCCCTGAGGACCGGGGATCCCGGTCTGACAGCAGCAAGTCGGCTGACATGTCTGGGGGCAGGCCGGGGGACAATAGCGTTTGCAGGTATTGTCGTCAAATTGAATTTCCGGGGTGTTGTCCCCGATGCAGTAATAGCGGTTCATAGCGTTCCCTCCTGAGGATGGTTTATTTCATCCTATGCTTCCGGGCAAAATTTGACACTCCTCTTGAAACTGGCGGGGCTTTGTGCTATTCTGTTGTTAGCAATAACTAACTGGTAAGGAGCGATTTTTATGGAAAACGTTATCATTCTTGTCGTCATCGCCGTTCTGTTCCTCTTCGCCCTGGGGAAGGCGAAGAAGCGGGTAAAGGGCGGTTGCTGCGGCGGTGGCAGTGTGGTCCACTCCCACAAAAAGCTGGATGGCCCCATTCTGGGAAAGAAGCAGATGACCATTGAAGGGATGCACTGTGAAAACTGTCAGGCCCGGGTGGAAGATGCCCTGAACCATCTCGATGGCGTGGCCTGCACCGTGAATTTGAAGAAGAAAACCGCCATTGTCTCCTTCACCCGACCGGTAACCGATCAGGAGCTGAAGCAGGCTGTGGAAGACCGGGGATATCCGGTCACCGCTGTCCGGGAGATCTGATCCAATCTGAAAAAGGGAAGACAAAACAAACGCACCTTGGCCGCAGAGAGGCGAAGGTGCGTTTTGTGTTGTGGGTCGTCAATCCGAAGTACTGGCCCCTTCTATCAGGGCTTGGAACACCGGCAGGCTGTTTTCAATCTGGGTCTGACTGACGCAGTAACAGATGCGGAAATAGCCGGGGCAGCCGAAGCCTTCGCCGGGAACGATGAGCAGGTCCTTGGCCTTGGCCTTTTCCCCGAAGGCCAGAGAATCTCCCCCGGGGGCCTTGATGAACAGATAGAAGGCACCGTCGGGCTTGGCCATTTCGTAGCCGTAGGAAGTCAGGGCATCGTAGAGTCTCCGCCGATTGCGGTCGTAGCTTTCCAGATCCGGCCGCAGGTGGGTACACCGGGCAATGACCTTCTGCCACAGGCTGGGGGCGCAGACATGCCCGCAGGAACGGGCCGCACCGGCCACGGCGGCATAGAGCTTTTCTCCATCGGCGGCTTCCCGGGGAACATAGACATAGCCGATCCGTTCGCCGGGGAGGGACAGGGACTTGGAATAGGAATAGCAGACGATGGTGCTGGGATAGATGGAAGGCACCCAGGGCACCTCCACTCCGTAGGCCAGCTCCCGGTAGGGCTCGTCAGAGATCAGATAAATGGGATGGCCGAAGGCAAAGGATTTCCGGTTCAGCAGCTCCGCCAGCTTCTGAAGGGTTTGCCGGGTGTAGACAACGCCGGAGGGATTGTTGGGGGAATTCAGCAGCACCGCCTGGGTGTTCGGGCCAATCAAATTTTCCATGGCGACAAAATCGATCTGGAAAGAGGGCACATCGGCAGGAACCACCTGCAATTTCATCCCCGCACTTTCCACGAAGGGCTTGTACTCCGGGAAGTAAGGCGCCACGGTGAGAACTTCCCCGCCGGGCACCGCCAGTGCCTTGAACACGCTGACCAGCTCTGGTGCCGCACCACAGCCCAGGAAGAATTCCTCTGCCTTTGTTTCAATGCCATAGCGGACATTTAAGTCCTCCGCAATGGCCTGCCGGGTCTCCCAATCGCCTACGGCAGAGGTGTAGCCGTGAAGCAGCAGGGGATCCGTATCTGCCAAAATCTGCCGGATGGTCTCGTTGACCTCCGGTGGGGAGGGGATGGAAGGGTTGCCGATGGAATAATCATAGACATGCTCCGGCCCCACAATGGCAGAGCGGGCCTTGCCATACTCAAACAGATCCCGGATCACACTGCGGTTGGCCCCGAGAGAATAGGCAGTTTCGTTTAACATAACGTTCGACCTTCTTTCGTATATCGTTAGGAGTTTGCATGGGAGCGACCAACCGGCTATGTCATTCCGAGCGAAGCCGAGGAATCTTCGCACTTTATTGACATTTGCAGTCAAATTGGTGCCAAGATCCCTCCATTCGCTATCGCTCAGTCGGGATGACACGCTACGGAAGGGTTTGCCGCCAATGCAAAACAATATCATTCTGCACTCTGCACTCAGCACTGCTCATAAAGCGGTGCTTTGGGATGATAGGGCTGGGGTTTATAGGTGACGGAGCCGATGGGTTTGCCTTCGACACCGTATTTGGGATTGTAGCCAAAAAGGTTGACATAATTCAGAAGGTCGTCTTTTTCCTTCTCCATTTCCTCCATAACGGCTACGGTGGCAATGACATCATCCACCGCCCGGTGGGAGTTTACCACCTGACCGGAAAGACCATACTGCTCAATGGCAGAGCAGAGTTTGTGAGGGTAGCTGTGGCGGTCCCGGTAGACGGTCAGCAAATCCAGCTTGTCCTTCCCCTTCAAAATGGCGGGATCCCCATCCCGGAGCAGCATGTAAAACAGGAAACTCAGGTCAAAATGGGCGTTGTAGGCCAGCAGCAGGCAGTTTCCCTGAAACAGTTCTGCAATATCCCGGCAGACCCGGGTCTTGGGCAGGCCCCGCTCCCGGAGGTCGGCGGTGGTGATGCCGGTGAGCTGCTCGATTTTCGGCGGCACAAAGCTGCCGGGGCTCAGGGCCACCAGCTCGTCATATTCCCGGACGATGGTGGGCTTGTCATCCAGAGACTCCACCACCACGGCGGCAAATTCGATGATCTCATCCCGGTTGTAAGTTAAGCCGGTGGTCTCGGTGTCAAAAAGCACCAGCCGGTCATATTGGGCAAAAAGTGCGGAAAGGTTGGACATGTATGTATTTCTCCTTATGAATCTCGTAGGGCGGGGGCATGCCCCCGCCGAGCAGGTAACATTACAAAAAGGCCAATTCCCTTGCCCGGACTACTTTGGCTTTGGGTTCCGGGGTCAGGCCGTATTGTTTGGCAAGGCCTTCGGCAAAGGCCACGGCTTCCTGTTCTGCTCCGGATTTCAGCTCCACCTCTACCTCGGCAAAGGGAAGTTCTTTCCCACCGCCGGTGAGGATGCCCTGATCCAGTGCCAGCTCTACGGTGGCATTCTCCAGGGTCAGAGTCTTGAAAAGCCGGGTGAATTTGGCACCGCAGAAGGGATACACGCCCCCGGCGGTGCAGCGCATCAGTTCCCAGGGGGCGCCGTTCTGGCACAGCTGGGGGATGGCGATCATAATATTGCCAGAAGGCACTTCCCACTCGTTCCGGCTGCCGTCATCGGCGGGGGACTTGAAGGTGCAAACCGACTGACCGTTTTCCATCCGGCGGCGCAGTGTCCAGTGGTGGAAAGAGAGCTTTAAGTCCTGGGTGTCGTAATAAGTCGTCTCCATGGTGATGGGCTTAAGGCCAGGGAAGGCTTCCGCGATTCGGGAAAGGGTCTCATCATCACAGCGGTATTTTAGTTCAAATTCTCTGGCCATAAGCAGGCTCCTTTTGGCATTGTTTGTCCCTATTATACACGCCGCAACCCCGGGATGCAAGAAACTTTCCGGCCTTTTCGGTTTCCGACAGCATAATTTTTCCCGGCGTGATAGGATCATTCCATCTTCAATTTTACTAAAGGAAGGCTGTGGTCTGCAATGTTGGTGGAAACCTATCTGCGCCGGGGACGAAGGGGACTAGAACGGATGCTGCTGGATCCGAAGTTGCGGAAATGGGTGGAGGCAGGGCTCTTTGGTCTGGGAGGCTTTCTTCTCAGCGCCGGAGGATTGGGTGGGGCGCCACAACCCATTGCCATGGGCGTCATCTGTGCCATGACCGGTTGGAAGGCCATGGTCATGGCATTGGGAGCGGTGCTGGGTTACCCGGTTTTCTGGGGGCAGCAGGGATTGCCCGGAATTCTCTGGGCCGCAGCTGCGGGACTGCTGGCTTCCCTTCTGGGAAAGCGGAAGGAAAGCCGGGATCAGCCCTTCCTGATCCCGGCCATTGCCGCTTTTCTCACAGCGGTGACAGAATTGATATGCTTTCTCTTCCTGAAAGATGAGACCCCTGTTGTTATCCGTCTGTTGCGGATCCCCATTGCGGGGCTCACGGGCATGCTGTTTTTGCAGGCAAGTTGCTGCCGGGATCCCTTTACGGACTGGCTCTGCGGTGGGGTGGTGACCCTGGCGGTAAGCCGGGCCTTTCTGGGGCCTTTTGGGATTGGATATCTGCTGGGGGGATTGACGGCGGTGACCGGGGCTTTCCCCGGAGCGGCTCTGGCGGGACTGGGGATGGATGTGAGCCGGGTGACTCCAATTCCCATGGCGGCGGTGATGAGCCTTGCCTATTTTCTCCGGCTGGTGCCCTATGACCACCGATGGCAGCACTATGCTTCTCCGGGGGTGGCGTATCTGTTGGTGTCCGCCGCCTGCGGCATCTGGGATACCACGCCCCTGCCGGGGCTGGTGCTGGGTTCTGCCCTGGGGGCTGTGGCTCCGGCCCAGCCCAATATCAGCCGCCGCCGGGGTGCCACCGGTGCGGCACAGGTGCAGCTGGAACTGGGGGCGGAAGTTATGGTAACCATGGAGCAACTACTGTCTCAATTGGAACCTCCCCCCATCGACCGGGAAGCTTTGCTGCAAAAGGCGGTAAGTCGTGCCTGCGGCAACTGCACTGCCCGGAAGCACTGCCGGACCTGCCGGGAGCTATCCGTTTCCCTTCTCCAAAATCCGCTGGAAGCGGATTGCCGGAAGCAGGGACGGCTCCTGCCGGAATTGCGCCGGGCCCAGGAGCAGCTGCGGCTCCTCACTGCCGACCGGCAACGCCGAAGGGAATACCAAATGGCCATGAAGCAGCAATATCATTTTCTCAATGCCTATCTGCGGAAAATGGCAGACCGGCTTCCCCGGAAGGCCAGCCGCCCCCGGGCTGCCTTTCGCATCGAAGTAGGAGCTCGGTCCCGGGAAAAGCAGCAGGCCAACGGTGACCGGTGTCTGGCCTTTCCGGGGATGGACTGCTGCTTTTACATCCTGCTCTGTGACGGTATGGGCACCGGTCTGGGCGCTGCCCGGGAGGGAGAGAGCGCCGCCAATTTTCTGCGGCAGCTTCTCCGGGCAGGATTCCCGGCGGAGCATAGTTTGCAGACCATCAATTCTTTGCTGGCCCTCCGGGGTGCCGCCGGGGCGGTGACGGTGGACTTGGCGGAGGTGCATCTGGATACGGGCATAGCGGCGCTTTACAAATGGGGTGCCGCCCCCAGCTATTGTCTCAGCCGCCGGGGAGCCGAAAAAATCGGGACAGCCTCCGCCCCGCCGGGGATCTCTGTGGAGAGGATCGTCCGGAAACGGGAGAAGCTGTCCCTGCGCCGGGGAGAGGTGCTGATGCTGCTCAGCGACGGCGTGGACGGAGAGGGTGTCCTTGGCCGCGATCTGTCCCCGGACCTGCCGCCTGGGGAGCTGGCGGCAAAGGTATTGGAGAGGGGCTGCGAGGGCACGCAGGACGATGCCACGGTCACGGCCATCCGCCTGCGCCCTATCAACCTGGCTACATCATAGCACCCGGGAACAGAAAAAACTGTCGAAACACAAGATGTTGGATGAAAATTTGCAGAAAAATCGCAAGATATTGTAATGGTAGTTAGGCGTTCGTAGGGGACGGGTTTCCCGTCCCGTCAATAGCGCGCAATTCGTAGGGGACGGTGCCCTCGACGTCCCAGCGGTATAAGGTAAAGAGTTTGTCATCCCGACCAAGCGATAGCGCGTGGAGGGATCTATGCACTCACATACTTTTATGCAGTAGGTAAGTACCAAGATCCCTCCATTCGCTACCGCTCAGTCGGGATGACAGCTGCTATGCGAAACTCCCTCCGCACTTTTGGTACGGAGGGAGTTTTCTCAATCAAACAAAATTTTGGCAGCAAATACCCGTTCATCTTTTTCGCCCACATTGCGGTGGGCTTCCACCTGAAGCAGGTTTTCCTCCGGGAAGTCCCAGGCCATGTTCAGCTGCTGGCCTTCCCTGGCTTCGCTGAGGTAGCAGAAGGTGAATTCCTTGACGCTGTGCCCCCGGTGGAAGGCACTGGGCAGCAGGTCATCGATCCAGTCGCAGTAGCGGGTGTTGTTCATATGGCCGTTCCGGTCCAGATCCGTGAAGCAGACACTGCGGCTATGGCGGTTTGCCAAGGTTTTGGCAGGCAGACCGTTGGGGCAGGCCAATTCGTTTCCCCGGAGGGTACCGGCCACTTCAATGCCGCTCTTATTGGGCAGGATCATGGCCCGGGTGTTGGCATCCATCAGTACCCACAGGGTGATGGCCCGGAAGACTTCGTTTCCGGCTTCGTCATAGGCAACCAGCGACCGGGGGTAGGCTACCCGGGTGGTGGGCATGGGCCAGGTCTCCACCCGGATGGTCTCCCCCAGATGGGGCAGCCGGGTGATCTGAACTTTGTGCCGGGTCACCGCCCAGAACATCCCCCGACCGGCAAGGGAATCATAGTCCATGGCCAGCAGAGAAAAGTGGAAGCCTGCCACCTCCTGGGCAAAGTAGAGGATGGCCGAGGGCTTGAACCGACCATAGCAGTCCACATGCTGGGCAGTCAGTTCGAAATTTTGTGCATAAATGGGTTCCATTGTGTTTCGCCTCGCTTGAAATTTGCGGTACAATGTGCCACATATATTGTAGGGGCGACCATTGGTCGCCCGTTATACCCGGTCAATTGTCGGGCGGGCGACTAATGGTCGCCCCTACGATATCACAGGTACATTGTGCACAGGAAAATAAATCTCTATAGCATTTTCAGATTGGTAACGAACCGGGTGGGCCCTATGGTGTATCGATCACCACCGGCCTTTCAGGCTCGTAATTGCTAACCGTGGTCTTCGCTTACTGTCAGTTCCACCCGGTAGCGTTGGCCGCCACGGTAGATCACCACTTCCACGCTCTGACCCACTTCGTAGTTATAAAGGGCACTGCGGAGGTTATCCATGGAAGCTACGCTGCTGTCGCCCACGCTGAGCAGAACGTCGCCATCCTCAATGCCCACATTGTCCGCAGAGCTTCCGGGGGTGACGGAGGTGATATACAGTCCTTTGGGCATCCGGTAATAGTGCTGATAGACACCGGACAGGGTCTCCCCTTCCAGCCCCAGGCTGGGGCGGCCGGAGACATAGCCCTGGCTCACCAGCTGATCCACGATGTCCTTCACTGTCAGGCTGGGGATGGCAAAGCCGATGCCCTCCACACCGGCGGAATCGGCAAAGGAGCCGATCTTCATGGTGTTGATGCCCACCACCTGGCCGTAGCAGTTGATCAGAGGACCGCCGGAATTGCCGGAATTCAGGGCAGCATTGGTCTGGATCAGGGTCATGGTGCGGCCATCCACGTCCACGTCCCGGTTAATGGCGGAGACGATGCCATTGGTGTAGGTCCCCCGGAATTCCGCCCCCAGAGGGTCACCGATGGCCACCACGGTGTCGCCCACCCGAAGGGAAGAACTGTCCCCAAACTGAGCAGGGGTCAGATCCGTGGCGGCGATATGCAGCACCGCCAGATCAGAAACATCATCACTGCCCACCACCCGGGCGGAGAACGTCCGGTCATCCGTCAGCTGGACGGTAATGGCCGTCGCCCCTTCCACCACATGGGAATTGGTGACGATATAGCCATCGGCGGACAAGATCACACCGGTTCCACTGGAAGAAGTGCTGTAACTCTGGCAACTGATGGATACCACGGAACCAATGTTCTCCGTGTAGATGTCCTGCAAGGACATGCCACCTTCCGCCGGGATATTCTCCACCCCCTGGGGAGAGGACTGGATGTTCATGGAGACAAAGGGAGCATGGGCCTGGGTCTCCTCTGTCTCGGCGTAGGCCAAAGCCATAGTTTCCTCCGTAGCGGCGGTGGTTTGTGCGGTGAAGGCAATGGAAAGCTCGTCACTTTCCTCCTGATGATCCTTCAGTTCGTGGAACATCTTGATATTCAAAATACCCAGCACCGTTACGATGCCGGTCAGGAAGATCAGCATCATCAGCAAAAAGGCGATAAGCCCGCCGTGATTTTTCGGCGGGTCCGTAGGCCCGGTGCTGTAATACCGGTCGTCCCAGTCATATTCATAATCGTTGCGTTTATCCATAGAGAAACCTCACGGAAAATAATTTGCAATGCAATATTTTTTTCGTAGGGCGGAGGCATGCCTCCGCCGACCAGTTATAGGTATAAAACCGGTTCGTCGATTGGGAATAGTTACATTGAGGTAATCGCCTCCATTGCCAGAAATCACGATGTTTCCTTCAAGTGAGTAAGCAGTTGACGCTACTTGATCGGCGGGGGCGTGCCCCCGCCCTACGAAAGTCGTTAACTGACCAGCGGCATGGTGAAGGTGAAAGCGGTCTTTCCATCCTTGGAGGATACGGAGATGTCCTCTCCGTGGCAGCAGACGATGGTTTTCACGATATACAGCCCCAGACCCCAGCCGTCCCGGTTTTGGGAGCGGGACTTGTCCAGCTTGTGGAACCGGTCAAATACCAGAGGCAGTTCTTCCGGTGGGATGGTTTCGCCGGTATTGGAGATGGAGATGTAAATTTTGTTTCCGCCTTCCCGGATGCTTAAGCCCAATGTGCCCCCCTCCGGGCAGAACTTTACGGCGTTGTCCAGCAGGTTGTAAATGACTTGGGTAACATAATCCCGGTTGGCCATGGTGAACACCGGATGTTCCGGCATGTCCACGTCCACTTCCAGACCCTTGTCGTTGATCTTCTTTTCAAAGGTGATGAGCACCTGACCGGCGCATTCTTCCATGTCGAAGTGCATTTTCTTGTCTTCCGGGATGCCCTCTTCCTTTTGCAGCTGGGAGATGTCCAGCATACTGCGCACCAGACGGCTCAGGCGCTTGGTCTCATCGGAGACGATGCGCAGGTAGTGATCCCGGCGGCTTTCGGGAATGGTGCCGTCCAGAATGCCATCGATATAGCCGGAGATGGTGGTCATGGGGGTTTTCAGCTCATGGGAGACGTTGGCCACGAACTCCTGCCGCTGATATTCGCTCTTTTCCAGAGAAATGGCCATGTTATTGAAAGCCAGCGCCAGTTCTTCCATTTCCTCGGAGTAGTCATCCTCCAGCTTTACCCGGGCTTTCAGGTTGCCGTGGGCGAAGGCATTGGCGGCTTTTGCCATTTTTTTCAGAGGCTGACTTTCCCGCCGGGCAAAGGCCGTCACCGCCAGCACTGCCAGCAGCACCACAAAGACGGATGCCGTCAGGAAAATGTTGGAGATCCGGTTCAGAATCTGGTTGGTGGCCGAGGTGGGAGAGGACACCATGACAATGCCCTTGGCTTCCTCGTTGCTGATAATGGGGGAGGAGGCGATATACCGCCGGTCCTCATACAGTCCCTTCAGCATGCCGGTGGCGGTATCCCCGCCGTTGTCGATGACTTTGTTCAGGTAGTCCTGATTGATCTGCCAGCCCTCATAGTCATTGCCCCCCAGGGCATTGGAGCACAGCAGAATATAGCCCCGCCGGTCGCAGACCACCACATCCGAATCCGTCACCTGAGAGATCACGTCCAGATTCAGCTGCAGTTCCCGGCTGTTGAGCTTGCCGTCCAGACTGTAGGCCGCCGCCAGATTGGCGATGACCACGCTGTCCTGCTGCAAGCCGGAAATGGTGGTATCCTCCATAAACTGGTTCACCTGTAGCTGGAAGGAAGCCCCCAGCACCGTCAGGGCCAGCAGGAGGATAATGGCGGCAGTCCAGAAGCTTCGGCTGAAGGAAGATTTCATGCTTCCAGCACCTCGAATTTATAACCCACGCCCCAGACGGTTTTCAGGCTCCAGTTGGAATGGACGGTCTCCAGCTTTTCCCGGAGACGCTTGACATGGACATCCACGGTGCGGCTGTCGCCGAAATAGTCAAAGCCCCAGACCTCGTCCAGCAGCTGGTTCCGGGTGTAGACCCGGTTGGGGGAGGAGGCTAAGTAGAACAGAAGCTCCATCTCCTTGGGCGGGGTGTCGATTTTCTTGCCGTCCACCGTCAGCTCGAAGGCGTCCATGTCGATGATGAGTTTGTCAAAGACCAGCCGCCGGGCCTTCTGCTCGGTGACGGCACCGCCGGTGCGCCGCAGCACGGCTTCGATCCGGGCCAGCACTTCCTTCATCTCGAAGGGCTTGGTCACATAGTCATCAGCACCGGATTTCAGACCGGTGACTTTGTCATCGGTTTCGCCTTTGGCGGTTAACATAATGATAGGCGTCTGTGCCTCTGCCCGGATGGCCTTGCAGACGGACCAGCCGTCCATCACAGGCATCATCACATCCAGCAGCACCAGATCCGGCTTGATGGCCCGGAACTTGCTCAGACCCTGACCGCCATCGGCAGCCACGGTGACGGCATAGCCTTCCTTTTCCAGATACATTTGCAGCAATTCCGCAATATTGCGGTCATCTTCCACGATCAGAACGGATACAGCCATAGAATATTCCTCCATATTCCAATACTTTTCTTTTTACCCTATTATACCGCAAAAGCGAAATATGGCGTGAACAATTTGTAAAGACTGTGGGGGTAATTTGTGAACACCGATATGCTGCCGGAATAGGAAAAAGCCCCCTCCAAAACGGAGAGGGATTTTCGCTCAATTCAGATTCAGTTTTTTCTTCGTCAGCCAGTACATGACCCCATAGGCCAGCAACATCATCAGCACATTCCGCAGGGACTCCCGGCAGAAAAGGCTCATCATGGCCTTTTCCGTATCCGTCTGAATGGCACTGCCGATGAAGATCGCCGAACGGAGGAAATTGATGCCGAAGTGGGCGGCAAAGGTGGCGAGAATTTTATGCTTTCTTGCCAGCACAGCACCGATGGTCACCGCCAGCATCAGCAGCAGGAACTGGGCAAAGGCCCCGGTGAGCATCATGGCAGAAAATTTCGCCAGTTCCGGTGCCACTTCCCGGAAGCCGTCACGGAGTTCCGGCCACCAGAGCTGAATGGCCTCCACCAGTTCCTGCCATGCCACATATTCCCGGAAGGCCAGGAAGTAGCCGAAGAAAGCGATGGCAATGGCAGCCAGTGCCGCCAGAACTGTCAGGACAATGGCGATGACGCTGATGGCAATGCTGCTGAGGAGGATCTGATGGTTGTTCACCGGCAGGGTGAAGGTCAGATAGCCCTCGTCCGTAAACCGACTCTGGTAATATCGCCACAGCACCAGAAAAATACTTCCGGCGCAGCACACGCCCACACCGATGACACCGGCGGTAAACAGCAGGATACAGGTGGCTGTAACACTATTGTGGGGATTGGCATCCACCATATAATTGGTAACGCAGCCGATGACCAGGCCGCAGAGCAGAATAATAAGACACAGCAGCCCCAAAATCTCCCGAATGGCCCGCCATTCCTGCTTCAAAAGTTTTACAAACATGCGAACACCTCCCGGAACAGCTGATCCAGCGATTTTCCCGTTTCCTCCCGAACCACGTCGGCTTCTCCCCGCTGGATGATGTGACCGTTGTGCAGGAAGATAAATTCGTCCAAGATTCGCTCCACATCCCCGATGAGGTGGGTGGAGATCACCACCGTGGCCTCGGGCTCGTAGTTGGCGATGATGGTATTTAAGATATAGTCCCGGGCGGCAGGATCCACACCGCCGATGGGCTCATCCAGCAGATACAGCTTTGCCCGGCGGGACATGACCAGCACCAGCTGGACTTTCTCCTGATTGCCTTTGGAAAGGGTCTTGATCCGCTTCTCCGGGTCGATTTTCAGAGCCTTCAGCATTTCCTCTGCCCGGTTCCGGTCGAAGTCTTCGTAAAAGTCCTGAAAATAGTCCAGCTGCTCCCAGATGCGCATACTTTTCCGGAAGTAGGGGCGATCCGGCAGGTAAGATACCAGTGCCTTACTCTTGGGGCCGATGGCCTCACCGCAGACGGTGACGCTGCCTTCCGCCGGGGTCAGCAGTCCCGCTGCCAGTTTCAGGAAGGTGGTCTTGCCGCTGCCGTTGGGGCCAAGAAGCCCCACGATCTTTCCCTTGGGCAGGGAAAGGTTCAGGTTATCCAGAGCCAGGGTCTTGTGGTAGCTCATGGTCAGGCCGCTGGCCGTTAATACATCTGTCATTGCATTTCCTCACTTTCCAGCTCCGCCAGAAGCACTGCCGCCTTGGCAGGATTCAGGCCGAAGACTTTGAATTTTTCCGCACATTCTCTCGCCAACTGACGCAGGATCTCCTGCCGCATGGTGGAGAGAACGGTCTCGTCGGTGGTGACGGTACGGCCACTGGTGCCGCCGCCGATGAGCAGCCCTTCCCGCTCCAGTTCCGTCAACGCCCGCTGCATGGTATTGGGATTGACCTGAGCCTGAGCCGCCAGCTCCCGGACGGAGGGAACTTTCCCCCCGGGAGACAATTCCCCCGTCAGAATGCTGCCCCGCAGGGCTTCCATGATCTGCTGATACACCGGCCGATCCCCGGTAAATTTCCAGTTCATAGGCACCTCCTTTGTGTTACTGTATTATTACACTAATACAGTAACACAATCGTATGGAATTGTCAACAGGGAAATTGATAATAATTTGCGCCTTGGCTCTCCCTTTGGGAGAGCTGGTGGCGAAGCTGACTGAGAGACCATTCCTCTGACGGGGATGTTACTTTCTTGTCGCTGAACAAGAAAGTAACCAAAGAAGTCAGCCAAAGGGGCGTTGGGTTGTGCGCTCCCGCGCACAAATACACCCCTTTGGATTCCCCCGTCACGCACTTGGCAAGCGCATTGCACACATAAGTGCCTTCCCAAAGAGTAGCACAAAACAAATCACACTTGATTCACAACTGTCAACAGAATCAACCCCGCCGCCAACGGTTCGTTGGCGGCGGGGTTGATTCTGTTTAACCGATTAGCAGTAGAAGTCCCGGATCTTCTTGGCACGGCTGGGGTGGCGCAGTTTCCGGATGGCTTTGTTTTCGATCTGGCGGATACGCTCACGGGTAACGCCGAAGATCTGACCCACTTCTTCCAGAGTGTGGGTACGGCCGTCATACATGCCAAAACGCATCCGCAGCACGTCTGCCTCCCGCTCGGTGAGGGTGTCCAGAATTTCCTTCAGGGCCTCGGCAAGCAATGCGTTGGAAGTGGCATCGGCGGGGCCGGGGGTACGCTCGTCTTCCACGAAGGAGCCGATGGAGGTATCTTCTTCGTCACCCACGGGGGTATCCAGAGACAGGGTATCGGCGGCGGTACGGTTGGCCTCGATGATCTTCTCCACAGGCAGGTTCAGCTCGGCGGCGATCTCTTCCACGGTGGGCTCTCTGCCCAGCTCCTGGACCAGTTTCCGGTTGCAGCGGGTGGCCTTGTTGATGACCTCCACCATGTGCACCGGCACACGGATGGTTCTCGCCTGATCGGCAATGGCCCGGGTAATGGCCTGACGGATCCACCAGGTGGCGTAAGTAGAGAACTTGTTGCCCTTGGTCCAGTCGAACTTGTCCACAGCCCGGATCAGGCCGGTGTTGCCCTCCTGGATCAGATCCAGAATGTGCATACCACGGCCGGAGTATTTCTTTGCGATGGAGACCACCAGCCGGAGGTTGGCTTCCGTCAGCTTATTCTTGGCATACTGGTCACCCTCGGCTACCCGCTTGGCCAGCTCGATCTCCTCTTCGGCAGACAGGAGCTTGACCTGACCGATCTCCTTCAGGTACATGCGCACCGGGTCGTCCAGGCTGTATTCCGCAGCCAGATCCACCGGGTCTACCAGAGCCTCTTCGTCCAGACCGGACAGATCCACATCGTCTCCGGCATCCATGATCATATCGTCCGTCAGTTCCAGCTCGGCGGTGACCACCTGAATGTTCATGGCATCCAGCTGATCGTAGATCTCCTCGATCTTCTCCGGGGTCAGCTGCAACTTCTCCAGCTGAACAGCCAGATCCGCAGCCCGGATCATGCCTTCTTTCTTGCCCTGGGCAATCAGCGCCTGAACGGCGGCCTGAACGTCTTCCAGATTGGTTTTCTGGTTCTTCTTGGGTGTACTCATAGAAAGTCTCCTCTTTCTCTGTATCTCTATATGTAACATCAAAATCTCATGCCGTTAAACTATACCGCGTTTTTGACAGAATGACAAGGGTATTTTTGTGGAAATTTCAAAAAAATCAAAAACTTTTCTTCCTTCTGCCCCAGTTTTCCCGGGAGTTTGTGAAAACATACGGTTTACTTTTTCGGAATAATTCGGTATAATTAGGAAAATGACCGATTATGCCCTGCGGGCAGTTGATAGTTGACGATATACGCATGATATAACTTGGATGCCGTGACTGAAGAGGAATGCGGGCAGAAATGTTATGGTCTCTGCATTGTATCAGACTTTCTGCAAGACGTAAGCTTTCGCCGTTCCTCTTCCGACCTCGCTTACGCTCGGCCACCTTCCCCCCGGGGGAAGGGATTGCATTTTGCATTCTACATTTTAAACTCCTGTTGAGGTGTACCATATGACCGAAATGAATCACATTCGCAATTTCTCCATCATTGCCCACATTGACCATGGCAAGTCTACTCTGGCGGACCGGTTGCTGGAAGAATGCAACGCCATTGACCAGCGGATCCGGGCTGAACAGATGCTGGACTCCATGGAGCTGGAAAAGGAGCGGGGTATTACCATCAAGGCCACTGCCGCTACGCTGACCTACACCGCCGATGACGGCGAGACCTATGCCCTGAACCTCATCGACACCCCGGGCCATGTGGACTTTAACTACGAAGTTTCCCGGTCTCTGGCGGCCTGCGAAGGTGCGGTGCTGGTGGTGGATGCCTCTCAGGGCGTAGAGGCCCAGACCCTGGCCAACACTTACCTTGCCATCGATGCCGGGTTGGAAGTGCTGCCGGTTATCAACAAGATCGACCTGCCCTCTGCCCGCCCGGCAGAAGTGAAGGCCGAGGTGGAGGATATCATCGGCATCCCCGCTGAGGATTCTCCGGAAATTTCCGCCAAAAACGGCATCAACATCCATTCCGTGCTGGAAATGATCGTCAAGGACGTTCCCGCCCCCACCGGCGACCGGGAAGCCCCCTTGCAGGCATTGATTTTTGACAGCCAGTACGATTCTTACCGGGGCGTTATCGTCTACACCCGGATAAAGCAAGGCACCATCCGGCCCGGTCAGGACATTAAAATGATGGCCACCGGTGCCATTTATAAGGTAGTGGAAGTGGGCACCATGAGCCCCAACGGTTTGCAAAGCCGGGATGCTCTGGGTGCCGGCGAAGTGGGCTACATCACCGCTTCCATCAAAACCGTGGCAGACACCCATGTAGGCGATACCATCACCACTATCGAAAATCCTGCCCCGGAACCCCTGCCGGGTTACCGTCCCGTGCAGCCCATGGTGTTCTCCGGCGTGTACCCCGCCGACGGTGCCAAGTATCAGGATCTCCGGGAAGCATTGGAAAAATTGCAGCTCAACGACGCTTCCATGACCTATGAGCTGGAAAGCTCCATTGCCCTGGGCTTCGGCTTCCGCTGCGGATTTCTGGGCCTGCTGCACATGGAGATCATTCAGGAGCGTTTGGAGCGGGAATACAATCTGGATCTCATCACTACCGCTCCCAACGTTGTCTACCGGGTCACCAAAACCAACGGCGAAGTGATGATGGTCTACACCCCTCTGGATTACCCCGACCCCATGGAGATCCAGCTGGCGGAGGAACCCTACGCCAAGGTCAACCTCATTGCCCCCCAGGAATATGTGGGCAACATCATGGAACTGGCCCAGCAGCGCCGGGGCGAATTCAAGGACATGGTCTATCTGGACGCCAACCGGGTGGAGCTCCACTACGAAATGCCCCTGAACGAGATCATTTACGATTTCTTCGACGCTCTGAAGTCCCGGACCCGGGGCTATGGCAGCCTGGACTATGAACTCATCGGCTACCGCCCCAGCCGTCTGGTGAAGCTGGATATCCTGCTGAACGGTGACATTGTGGATGCCCTGAGCTTCATCCTCTTTGCGGACAACGCCTATCCCAGAGCCCGGAAGATCTGCGAAAAGCTGAAAGACAATATCCCCCGTGCCCAGTTTGAGATCCCTATTCAGGCAGCCATCGGCGGCAAGATCATCGCCCGTGAGACCATCAAAGCCCTGCGCAAGGACGTGTTGGCCAAGTGCTACGGCGGCGATATCACCCGTAAGAAGAAGCTGCTGGAGAAGCAGAAGGAAGGCAAAAAGCGTATGCGTACCTTCGGCACCGTCTCCGTCCCCAGCGAAGCATTTATGGCCGTGCTGAAACTGGACGAAGACTGAGTCTCGTAGGGCGGGGGCATGCCCCCGCCGACCCGCTATCAGTTTTGAACCAATTTATGAAACAAAAAATGTCTATCTCAGAATGCAAACTGTTGTATTCCTTGAGAATATTATGATATTTGGCGGAAAGTAAAGTCAATTTCTAGAATCGTGGATACCATATCCCATTCAACGAACCAAGCAATCATCGCTACCTGATCGGCGGGGGCATGCCCCCGCCCTACGATAAACAATTTACCATTGGGAGGTAACTATGCCTATTCTAACCAAACGTCCCAACAAGACCCCTTTGGGGATCTATGTGCATGTTCCTTTTTGCCGCAGCAAGTGCCAGTACTGCGACTTTTACTCTCTGGCTACCAAGGAAGATAAGCTCATTGATGGCTATCTGGATGCGGTCTGTGACCATATCAAGGAAGCCGGTGAACTGGCGCCGGATCACAAGGTGGATTCCATCTACTTTGGCGGCGGCACCCCTTCTTTCTTCGGGGCTGACGGCATGGCGGTGATTCTGACCACCATTCGCCGGAATTTCGATGTGGACAACAACGCCGAGATCACCTTCGAGTGCAACCCCGACTCTGTCTCCGACCGGCTGCTCCACCGGCTCCGTGCCGAGGGCTTCAACCGGGTATCCCTGGGCATCCAGTCCGATGACGACGAGATGCTGAAAAAACTGGGCCGTCCCCACAATTTTGCCCAGGCCGTGGGTGCTTACAACCGGATCCGCAAGGCAGGGTTCCGGAATGTCTCCGTGGATCTGATGTACGGCCTGCCGGGGCAGACCCTGCTGCAGTGGCAGGAGACCCTGGACACCGTGCTGCGGCTGCTGCCGGAGCACATCAGCTGCTACGCCCTGAAGGTGGAAGACGGCACCCCCTTTGCCGAAATGCAGGATGCCCTGAACCTGCCGGATGACGATCTGCAGGCGGAAATGTACCTGACGGCTGTGGAAATTTTGCAGAGCCGTGGCTTCCGGCAGTATGAAATTTCCAATTTCTGCCGGAAGAACATGGTGTCCAAACACAACATGAAGTACTGGCTGGGTGGCGAATATCTGGGCTTCGGTCCCAGTGCCAGCTCCGACTTCGGCGGCAAGCGCTTTACCCTGAAGCGGGATCTGCAGGCCTACATTTCTGCCATCCGGGACGGCGGGGATATTATGGAAGAAATGGAAGAAATCCCCATGCGGGAGCGGGCTGGGGAATATCTCATGCTGCGGCTGCGGACCAACGTGGGCATTGAAGCCAGCGAGTATGAAAAGACCTTCCTGCTGCCCTTCGGTCCGTTGGAAGACGTGCTGGAAAAGCGCCGCCGGATGTTCCACACCACCCAGAATGACAAGGGACGCTGGGTGCTGACCCCCAGGGGGTACCTGGTGAGCAACGACGTCATTACCGACCTGCTCATCGCCCAGGATGAATCGAGCCCCCTGCGGCGGGTATAACCAAGCCAAAACAAGCCACCCCACTGGGGTGGCTTGTTTTTCTGTAACGGGCGATTGTCCGTAAAAAGTCTGGTTTTCTCCCTGATTTCACTTTCTTTGCTGCATCTTAGCCGTCAACATATTTACGAATCAACAATTAACATTTATAATAGACCTGCATTATTTCCAAAAAACGAAAGGAAAAAATTATACATGTTACCTGCAATCATTCTCTTTGCGCTGACGTATGTGCTGATGATCGCCCTCAGCAACTATCGTCCCTACATCGCCCTGGCCTCCGGCCTGATTTTTGTGGTCACCGGAATGCTGCCGGCCAACCAGATCCTGGACGCCCTGGACTTTAACGTGCTGCTGATGATCGGCGGCACCATGGGCATCGTGCAGCTGTTCATCGACAGCCATATGCCCGAGCGGCTGGCGGATATGATCATGGACCGGGTGCCCAGCATCCAGTGGGCTGCTGTGGCTCTGTCCCTCTTCGCCGGTGTGATTTCCGCCTTTGTGGACAATGTGGCCACCGTGCTGATGGTTGCCCCTGTGGCCATCGAGATCTGCCGCAAGCTCAAGACCAATCCCGTGCCCTTCATCATCTCCATCGCCGTGTCCTCCAACCTGCAGGGCGCTGCCACGCTGGTGGGTGACACCACCGCCATCATGCTGGGCTCTGCTCTGGACATGAGCTTCCTGGACTTCATCATCTATGATGGCAAGCCCGGCATGTTCTTCATGGTGGAGCTGGGTGCCGTTCTGTCCGCCTGCATCGTCTACTTCACCTTCCGGAAAGAGACCGCTCCCATCCCCAAGACCGGCAAGATGACCGAGGTCACCGACATGGTTCCCACTGTTTTGCTGCTGGGCACCATCGTGCTGCTGATCGTGGTTTCCTTCCTGCCCTTCAACATGCCCGATGAGATCAACGGCATGATCTGCGCCGGTCTGCTGATCATCGGCCTGATCTACAACTACGCCACCAAGAAGAATCTGGATGCCATCACCGGCCCCCTGAAGGCCATCGATCTGGAAACCCTGGGTCTGCTTGTTGGCTTGTTCCTGATGATCGGCGGTATCTCCAACATGGGCGTCATCGATGCACTGGCTCAGCTGCTGGCCAAGCTGGGTGCCGGCAGCCCCTTCCGGATGTATACCATCGTCGTCTGGGCTTCCGTTGTCATCTCTGCCTTTATTGACAACATTCCCTATGTGGCTACCATGATTCCTGTCATCGCCGGTATCGCGGCTGAGATGGGCATCGATTCCACCGCACTGTACTTTGGCCTGCTGTCCGGTGCCACTCTGGGCGGAAACTGCACCCCCATCGGTGCGTCTGCCAACATTGCCGGTATTGGCATTCTGCGGAAGGAAGGCTGCGAAGTCACCAACAACGACTTCTTCAAGATTGGCATTCCCTTCACTCTGTCTGCCATTGTCCCCGCCTACATTCTGATTTGGGTGCTCTTCGGCGTATAAGTCTCCATAACAAAAAACGGCTGCCTTACCAATGGTAAGGCAGCCGTTTTTGTAAGTTACCGCACAAAAGAGGTGCTGAGGGTGCAGCTCCAGGCTTCACCGGGGGCCAGAATGGCGGCGGCGGGCTTTTCGTTCCAGTCACTGGAGCCATTCTCCGGGGAGGGCAGGCTGTGCCAGGGCTCGATGCAGACGAACTTGGGCATACCGGGCTTGGACCACAGCAGGGTATAGGGGAACTCGGAGATATTGCAGACCACCCCTCTGCCGGTGCCCCGCTCGTAAAGTCCCAGAGTCTGGGATTTCAGGCCCACCATGCAGTGGCTGTCGTTGCCGAAGAGCCGGTCGTCAATGGGAATGGTCTGGATGTTGCTGCCCAGATAGTAGATGTTGCCGTGCATCAGGCCGTGGGGAAGGTTGTTGATGCAGATGGGGGACTCCATTTCGCTGAACCGCAGTTCGTAATCCGTGGCGGTGTGTTTGTCGTCAAAGGGGATGGCAAAGCCGGGGTGATAGCCGATGCCGAAGGGCAGGGCTTCCTCGTCCAGATTTTCCACCGTCAGGGTATGGTGGACGGTGTCGTTTTCCAGGGTAAAGGTGGAGATCAGCCGGAATTCAAAGGGGAATTTTTCCAGAGTCTCGGGGCTGGAGCACAGTTCCAGCACGATGGTATCGGTGGACTGCTCCACAAATTCATGCTCCATGAGCCGGGCAAAACCATGCTGGGAAGCGGGGAATTCCCTCCCCTTGGCGATGATCTTGTCGCCTACCACCTTACCGGCGTGGGGGAACAGGATGGGGGCATGGTAGCCCCAGACTTCCGGGTCTGCCTGCCAGATGTGCTCCACGTTATCGCACTTGCGGACAACAGACTTGACCTGGGCCCCAGCGGTGGTGACGGTGAGCTTCAGATACTCGTTTTCAATGGTGTATTCCATAATGATACCTCCGTATAGTTGATAGTGGATAGCTGATAGTTGATAATTTTTGCGGAGCAGTGGGGATATACGTCATCCCGACCGAGCCAAAGCGAGTGGAGGGATCTTGGCACTTACCCACTGCACAGGAAATATTCCGTGCGAAGATCCCTCGACTTCGCTTGCGCTCCGCTCGGGATGACACCCCTTTTTAAGTTTTATCCAACCAGCGCAAAATAGGCCAGAACCAGCACGCCCAGTACGATGCGGTAGACGCCGAAGGCGGAGAAGGAGTGTTTCCGGACGTATTCCATCAGTCCCCGGATCACCAGCAGGCTGACGAGAAAGGACACCACACAGCCCACGATGAGCACGCCGATTTCCAGCCCTGTGGCGGTGACGCCGGAGAGCATGAATTTCAGTCCCTTGATGGCGGAAGCGCCCAGCATGGTGGGAATGGCCATGAAGAAACTGAACTCCGCACCGGCGCTGCGGCTGACTCCCACCAGAATAGCACCCAAAATGGTGGAGCCGGAGCGGGAAGTACCGGGCACCAGGCTCAGGCACTGGAACAGGCCAATCAGCAGAGCGGTCTTATAAGAAATGTCGTGAACATCCTCCACGGTTTTCAGATGCTTGCCCTGATTCCGACGTTCCACCAGGAGGAAGGCCACGCCGTAGACGATGAGGGCGATGGACACCACGATGCCGTTATGCAGGTGCGCGTCCATCCAGTCGTCAAACAGCACACCCACCACGCCGGAGGGGATGATGGCGGCCACCACCTTGAACCAGAGATCCCAGGTCTGCTTCTTTTCTTCCCGGGATTTGGAAGGGGCGAAGGGGTTCAGCTTGTGGAAAAACAGCACGATGACGGCCACAATGGCCCCCAGCTGGATCACCACATCGAACATGCTCTGAAATTCGTCAGAGACGTTCAGGTTGATAAATTCGTTCAGCAGGATCAAATGTCCCGTGGAGGAAATGGGCAACCATTCCGTAATGCCCTCCACAATGCCGAACAGTACGGCTTTTAATAATTCGATCATAGATTCTCCAGAAAAATAGAGTAAAAGAAATTTTGCGACAAGTTGTCATCCCGACTAAGGCGAAGCCGCGTGGAGGGATCTACGCACTGAATATCTTTTATGCAGTTGATAAGTGCCAAGATCCCTCGACTCGCTCACGCTCGCTCGGGATGACAACATCTTTCCATTGTGCGGCGGGACGGGAGACCCGTCCCTTACAACACGCTTAGATGGTCACCAGCTCGTAACAATCCTCGCCCAAACCGATTTTCTTACCATGCTCGATCTGGCTGCGCCAGGAGGTGTGGGGGAAGTCGGCAGTCAAATGATCCAAATCGGGGCGGTTGGCCTTGTCCAGCTTGGAGCCGGGGTTGACGGGCTGCTTCAAAACGGCTTCGGCACAGGCCAGATCCAGCGCCACGGGATCGAAGGAGGCGAACATACCCACATCGGGAACAATGGGAATGTCGTTTTCGGCGTGGCAGTCGCAGCAGGGGCTTACGTCACGGACCAGAGAAATGTGGAAATTGGGGCGGCCGTCTACCACAGCCTTGGCGTACTCGGCGATCTTGTAGTTTAAGTACAGGGCGGCGTTGTGGTCATCGGCCTCAATGGCGTTCTCCGGGCAGATGGTCATGCACCGGCCACAGCCGAAGCACTTGTTCCAGTCGATAAACATCTTGCCGTCTTTCAGGTTGGGGGCGTCATGGGCGCAGATATTGGCGCAGGCACCACAGGCGATGCACTTTTCCCGGTCTACCACCGGGCGGCAGGCATCGTGCATGTCCTTTTTACCGGCCCGGGAGCCGGAACCCATACCCAGATTCTTCAGAGCACCGCCGAAACCGGCTTCTTCGTGACCCTTGAAGTGGTTCAGGGAAATGACGATATCCGCATCCATAATGGCCCGGCCGATGAGGGCCTCCTTTACATATTCGCCGCCATGGACGGGAACGGCCACTTCATCGGTGCCCTTCAGACCGTCAGCAATGAGGACGTGGCAGCCGGTGGAGTAAGGAGTGAAACCATTCAGATAAGCGGTCTCGATGTGATCCAGGGCATTCTTCCGGGAGCCGACGTAGAGGGTATTGGCATCGGTGAGGAAGGGCTTGCCCCCCAAATCCTTGATAATGTCCACCAGCACCCGGGCATAGCCTGCCCGAAGGTGGGCCATATTCCCCAGCTCGCCAAAGTGGATCTTAATGGCCACAAATTTATCCTTAAAGTCGATCTGGTCGATACCGGCGGTCATAATGAGCCGTGCCAGCTTCTGGGGCAGGGTCTCGTTCATACCGGTGCAAAAATCGGTAAAATAAACTTTCGGTGCCATGGTGCAAACCTCCGTATTGTTTTTTCGTATCATCTTTAGTTTACTGCATGGATACCGGAGAAGTCAAGGGTAACTTCCCTTCGGGTCAAAAAGTATGTGGCGAGGCAACGGAACAGAAAAAGGCGGTCCCATTCCACAGAAAGAAGAATGGGACCGCCTTGGGCATAGGCACGAATCAAGCAGGTACAGAGGCTCTGTTGCCCAATGTCACAGGCAGAAATGGGGCATTTTCAGGATCCGGGGGATCTCTTCGTAGATCACATCCGCCACGGCACCATCGGCGCATTTGCAGACGGTGGGGAACTGATCTGCAATGATCCCATCTGCCGGGGCGAAGGCGAAATCCGCATCCCGCATCATGGGCAGATCGTTGTTAGCATCTCCCACGCACACCAGAATTTTCCGGCCCAGCTGTTTTTGCAGTTCCCGGGCGGAGCGGGCTTTGGAGACACCTTTGGCGTGGATATCGATGATCCGGGTGGCGGCCCGGAAAACTTCGCACTTGTCCCCGAATTCCCGGTTCAGCAGGGCTTCCGCTTCGTCCATCCGGCGCTTTTCTTCTTCACTGCCGTCGAACATGGCGGCCACCGTCACATCATGGAAATCACCATACAGGGTGAATTTCAGGAAAGGTCCCAGGTCGTCCCCGGGCTGAGCAAAGGCATGGGCGCAGAGCTGATGCTCGGAAAAGGCATCCCAGGCGGGGTTTTCGGAGAAGCGATAGTGGGCTTTCAGACCCTGAACTTCCACCGTCAGGTCGGGGAACAATTCTTCACAGCGGTGAACCGTCTCCCACAGGTCCAGATCGATGGCGTGGCAGAAAGTCAGCTCCTGCTTTTGCGTGTCATAGGCGGCAGAACCGTTGTACAGCAGCAGTGGCGCATTCACGGGAACGATATCCCGGAACACCTTGGTCATGGGCACGCTGCGGCCGGTGTTGACGGTGAAGGCACCGCCGTTTTCCATAAAATACCGGATGGCTTCCAGATTCCGCTGGGGGATGGTAGAATCCGGCGCCGTCAGGGTCCGGTCATAGTCAACTGTCAGTAGTACATCAGAATAAATACCCATAGTGTTTTCCTTTTTTCTGGTTAGGATTTTCTGGGGACGGTTTTCGCATTACGCTGGTACTGAGAAAACTGTGTCATCCTGAGCGAGCGGTGAGCGAGTCGAAGGATCTTGGCACCAATTTTACTGCAATGGTTAACGAAATGCGAAGATTCCTCGACTCCGCTACGCTACGCTCGGAATGACATACTTTTTACATTGTGCAAGAAGGACAGGAAAATAAGTTCCCTACAGTCACTATCCACTATCAGCTACCAGCTATCCACTATTTTAACCGCTCATTTTTTCCAGTTTGGCCAGAACGTCTTTGAAATACTGCGGCAGTTCGGCAAAGACCATGACGGGGTGGCCGTCCCGGGGGTGCCGGAAGCACAGGGCGCCGGCATGGAGGCACTGGCTGGACTGACCCAGTTCCGGCTTTTTGTGGCCGTAGACCATGTCTCCCAGAATGGGATGGCCGATGTGGGCCATGTGCACCCGGATCTGGTGGGTGCGGCCGGTTTCCAGCTTGCAGCGGATG
>CAYXUI010000013.1:0-34998 GCA_964468195.1 uncultured Oscillospiraceae bacterium
ATCCTTGTTCTTTTCCAGCATGGCATTGTACAGGCCCATATCCTCCCAGGCCTTCAGCATACCCGGCTCCCGGGCAGGCAGACCGGCCTTCATGGGGAAGGACGTCTTCGGGGTGATGATGGTGTTTTTGTATTCCATTGGAATGTACCTCCGTGGATGAATTGATAGTGTTGTAGGGCGGGGGCATGCCCCCGCCGCCCCGGTAGTCCATACCGGGGATTGCGTTGGATCCGGATGGCTCAGAAATCATGAGCTGATCGGCGGGGGCATGCCCCCGCCCTACGAAATCTCAACAAAAAAGCGCCTTTGTCCCTTACGAAAATAAGAGACAAAGGCGCATAAAACCTCTGCGGTACCACTCTTGTTCCGGCGTTTGTCGACACTCGAAATGCGCGATAACGGGCGCTGACCCGGCGCAGCCTACTGGTCAAAAGACGTTGGGTGCGCAGCTCAGAGGGGATAAGATCCTGCCCATGCTTACTGCCTTGCACCAACCGGCAGCTCTCTGGAAGATGGGTGCGGGATCTCCTGGCCTCATCACAGCCTGCTGTTATAGACGGGGTAATTACTTACCGCTGGGATCGTAGTTCCGGCCGAACTGGAGGTTCAGGCTGGCGAACTTGCTGGTGGTGGTATCGTTGACGGGATGCTTGGGAGCAGCCTTGGGAGCAGTCTCCACGGTGGTGCCGATCATGGCTTCCACATTCTGGGCGATCTCGTCGGCCACATCGGCCTCTGCCTTGACAGGGGCGGGAGCAGCGGGGGCATGGGCGCTCTTGATCCGGTCCAGAGCCTGGATGCAGGTGCGCAACTGCTCCTGCAGCTCGGTGATCTTGACGGAAGCGGCCTGACGGGCTTCTTCCACCCGGGCGTTTTCTGCGGCGATCTGGGCATCGGACTGGACGGAAGCGGTCTGGGTATTGGCGGTGACCGTGGCGTTGGCCTGCTTGAGCATCTTGGCGCACTTGGCTTCGGCTTCGGCTACCATCTTGTCGCAGGTCTTCTGGGCATTGATGACGGCATCCTTCATGGAAGCTTCGTTCTTGCGGTACTCTTCCAGCTTGCCAACCAGAACACGCATCTTGCTCTTGAGCAGGGCGTTTTCCTTGTACAAGGTAACATAGTCTTCGGTCAGAGGCTCCAGAAATTCATCGACCTGCTGCATATCGTAGCCGCCGAAAGTTGCTCTGCCAAAGGAGATCTGATCGATCTGCTGCGGTGTAAACATGATAATGTTCCCCTTTCAAATCTTTCTGATAACATCCGCACAGTTATTGCGAACCAATGCGTACACTACTCCGCACGAAGAGCCGCCTTCGGCAAAAAGCGCTCTGTACACGCCTGCGGGCTGGTTCGCAATGACACGGATTATTTTAGATGTAGCTTTCCACTTCGGCCTGCAAAGTCTCCAGGTCGCCCACGATGTCCATATTGTGGGGGCAGAACAGGTAAGCGGACTGGGCGATCTTCTTTACATCGCCGTCCAGGGCGTAGACACAGCCGGACAGGAAATCCACCACGCGGCGGGCCATGGCCTTGTCCACATTCTCCATGTTGACAATGACAGCCTTGCGGTTGCGCAGGTCATCGGCGGCCTTGGAGGTATCATTGAAGCTGCCGGGACGGAACAGGACGACCTCCTGTTTGTTGGAAGCATTCATATTCAGAACCTGACCGTTGAAGCCGGTGCTGACAGGAGCGACGGAAGGGGCCGGAGCGGGGGTGAAGCCGAAACCGGTGGACTCCTCTTCCGCGGCGTCTTCGGCTACGGGAGCAGGAGCTGCAGTGCGGCGGGGACGTTCCTGGCGGGCAGGTGCAGGAGTTTCTGCGGGTTCGTCATACTCATCGGCGTAATCGTCGTCTTCGTCGTAATCATCGTAATCGTCATCGGAATAGGGTTGGGCAAATTTCTTTACATTATCCCAAAAGCTCATTCAAAGTTCCTCCTAAAAGTATCTGCACATCAGTTTGATGAATGGTTGGCATAGTTTCTGGCACCAAAGATGGCGGTGCCCACACGAATCATCGTGCTGCCGGCGGCAATGGCATCCCCATAGTCGCCGGACATGCCCATGGATAAGCAGTCCACCTTGACATTATCCTCTATTTTCTTCCTGATGTCAACACTTAATTGGAACATTTTTTGAAAAAACTTCAGATTTTCTCCCGGATTTTCGCAAATTGGGGGGATTGCCATGAGTCCTTTTACACAAATGTTTGGAAATTCTCCAATTTTTTCCATAAACGGAAGGATGTCCTCCGCCCGGAAACCGGACTTGCTGGACTCTTCACCGATGTTCACTTCCAGTAAAATGTCCTGCCGGATGCCCTGTCGGGCGGCCTCTTTGTCGATGGCCCGGAGAAGCCGCTCGGAATCCACGCTCTGGATCAGATCGACTTTTCCCACTACCTGCTTGACCTTATTGGTCTGCAAATGACCGATGAAATGCACCGGGGCACCTTCGTAGGCGTTCTGGGCAAGTTTGGCGGTCAGCTCCTGGACCCGGTTTTCGCCGCAGCAGTCCACGCCGGCGGCAATGGCCTGCCGGACGGCATCGGCATCGTTCATTTTTGTGGCGGCACACAGGAGGATCTCTTTCGGATCCCGGCCGGCAGCAATAGCGGCAGCGGTCATTTCCTGACGGATCCGGGCAACGTTTTCGGCAATGGACATGGTAGACACTTCTTTCTTTTTTGATGTGGAGGGTGGCAGGCGCTTTCGGAGTATCCGTAGGGCGGGGGCATGCCCCCGCCCTACGAATGCTCTGGGACAGATGCAAACGCACACCCGGGCAGCGGCTTGGAAAACCGCTGCCCGGGTGGCACTTTTATGCAGCACCAGCTGCTTTCAGCGGCTTCATGGGGGCCAGGGTGGAGATGGCGTGCTTGTAGATCATTTGCTGCTTGCCATCACTGACCAATACCACCACGAAGCTGTCAAAGCCGGTGATGATGCCCCTTAGCTGGAAGCCATTCATCAAAAACAGCGTCAGGGGGACTCGTTCCCGGATGACTTCTTTCAAAATGGCGTCCTGTAAATTCATTGCTTCAGACATATGTATACCTTCTTTCTTATAGTTGCAGAGCCCACGTTTCTCCCCGGGATCTGCTGTCAGGGTATACACATCCTAGCATGTTTCAGTTGTCGAAATCACGAATAACCTGTCGGGCCCGGGTAAGAATTTCTTCCCCGGCGGTATTTTCTTCCCGAACGAGCCAGTGAATGGCTTCGTTGCGCCTTAGCCAGGTCAGCTGGCGCTTGGCGTAATGCCGGGACGAAAGCCGCACCTGATCGGCGGCTTCTTCAATGGTGCACTGCCCATCCAGGGCAGCCACAAATTCCTTGTAGCCAATTGCCTGCATGGCGGTGCATTTTTTGGGGATGCACCGGGCAAGCAAATTCTGAATTTCTTCCATCAAGCCCATTTCCAGCATGATGCCAACCCGGCGGTCGATGCGGTTATACAATGTGGCACGGCTTTCAAAATCCAGGGCCAGCCACAATGGCCGGAATTTCGGGGGCTGCTGTTTGGTGCGTTCGTTGTGGGCGGTGATGGTTTCGCCGGTCTCATAGTAGACTTCCAGCGCCCGGATGCACCGGCGCAGATCGTGGATCCGGTCTGCTGCTTCCGGGTCAATGGGGCGGAGCTTTACCATCATGGCCTCAAAGCCGACTTCCGCCGCCTCCTGTTCCAGCTTCTCCCGGATACCGGTGGTGGGGAAGGGGGCAAAATCGTTGCCTTTGATGAGACTGTCCATATACAGCCCGGTGCCGCCGGTGATGATGGCGGTCTTGCCCCGGGCAACGATATCCTCCACAATGGGAGAAGCCTGCTCACAGTAGCGGCTGACGGAGAAATCTTCGTCGGGCTCTGCCACGTCGATCATATGGTGGCGGATGCCCTGACGCTCTTCCAGAGTAGGCTTGGCGGTGCCGATGTCCATGCCTTTGTAGACATACATGGCATCGCAGGACACCACTTCACCATTTAATTCTTTTGCCAGCTCCACCGCCAGTGCGGTTTTGCCGGAGGCGGTGGGCCCGGCGAGACAGATGATGTTGTTCACTTGGGTCACCTCCCGGACATTTTACAGGTTGCTGCGCTCCAGCGCAGTGTAGTTGGGATATTGCCGAAAACCGAATTTTTCGTACAGGGGCAGAGTAGCGCTGTCAGAGGGCATGACCTTCACATGGAGCAGGTGGGAATACCTTTCCATCAGCTTTCCCAGCAGGGAAGAACCGATGCCCCGTCCCTGACAGGCAGGATCCACCAGGAAATAGTGGATAAATCCCACGGTAACGCCATCGTCCAGACCCCGGATCAGCCCCACCAGACGGCCATTCTCCCAGGCGGAGATCACCTGAGAGGAATGCAGCATGGCTTCCCGCAACTTTTCAGGGTATTTTCCGGATTCCCAGCCTACGCTGAGAAACAACCGTTCCAGTTCGGCGGCAGAAAACTCTTTTGTATCACGATATTCGATCATAGTGTTATCCGGTCAGGTGCGCTTAAACTGCTTTTCCAGCTGCTTTTTGCTTAAGCTCACGCAAATGGGGCGGCCGTGGGGGCAGTATTTTAAGTCCTCCCGGGACATGACTTCTTTGACAATGGCCAGGAGTTCCGCATCATCGTTGACCCAGCCGGCCTTGATGGCGGCTTTGCAGGCCACGGTGTGAAGCAGTTCATCCCGGACGGTATCCTTGTGTTCCCGGCGGCCGGAAAGCAGGTCGGCAGCCAGGGATTCTACGGCTTCCACAGCATCGTCGGGGCTTAAGTCCATGGGGATCTGCCGCAGAAGCAAGGTGTTGTCTCCGAATTCTTCCAGTGCAAAGCCCAGCTCTTCCATCATGTCCGTGTTTGCCAGAATTTCTGCACAGGCGGAAGGGGACAGCCGGACAGGAATGGGAGAAAGCAGGCTTTGGGAGGAAATGGCCTCCTGATTGGCTTTCAGTTTTTCAAACAGGATCCGTTCATGGGCGGCGTGTTTGTCGATGAGGAAGGCATCGTCCCCCTGTTCTACCAGAATATAGCTGCGGTAGAGTTCCCCTACCATCCGCCACTGGATTTCCTGGGGCATATCCAGAACGGTCTGCTCCATTTCTTCCACCGGCGGTTCTTCTGCAGGGACCGGGGGAACCGGCTCCGGAGGCAAGGGCGGCAGAGGGGCAGCTTCTTTTTGAACAGGGGAAATGGGCTTGGAAACAGGGATGGGGGCGGAGGTGCTTTGGGGAACCATTACCGCTTCCCGCAGGGGCATGTTGGCAGGCCGCTCGATCTTGGCTAGGGTCGCCGCAGCGGCCTCCGGCTTAGGGCGGGGGGCATCCTGCAGGGCGGTGGTGAAAGTCTTGTACTCCTGGGCACGCATGGTGCGGAAGAATGGCTCCTGTTTTTTGGGAGCTTCCGGTTGAGTGGGAGCCTTCGGGGCAACAGTCACCGGCGGGACAAACTGGGTGGTTGCCTGCGGTTTGAATTGTACCTGTGGCCGGTCGGGCTGCTTGTTCAGTGCTCCCAGAACGCCGTAGTGGACGCAGTCAAAGACCGCCTTTTCCGACAGGAATTTTACTTCCGTCTTGGCCGGGTGAACGTTTACATCCACACTGGCCGGGGGCAGGGTCAGATGCAGCACGCAGGCGGGGAATTTGCCCACCATGATCTGATTGCGGTAGGCTTCCTCCAGCGCGGTGACCAGCAGCTTGGATTTGACGGGACGGTTGTTGACAAAGAAGGTCTGCAACGACCGGCTGGGCCGGGCATCCGTGGGCTTGGAGACAAAGCCTGTCAGGGTATACTGTTCCCAGCGGCTTTCCACCTTTACCATCTGGGCGCATTCCCGGCCATAGACGCAGTAGACAGCGGCCTGAAGCCCGCCGTTGCCGGGGGTGGAGAGAACCTGCTTGCCGTCCCGGAGAAACTGGAAGGCCACTTCCGGATGGGCCAGGGCCTGCATCTGCACGGCGGCAGCCACCCGGCTGCCTTCCACGGTGTCGGATTTCATGAATTTCATCCGGGCGGGGGTGTTGAAGAACAGATCCCGGACAAGAATGGTGGTGCCCTCCGGGCAACCGGCTTCGTTTTCCTCCTGAATGACCCCGGCTTCCAGATGGAGGCTGACCCCGGCGAGACTTCCGGCGGTTTTGGTCATCAGGTCGATGCGGCTGACAGAGGCAATGGCCGCCAGTGCTTCGCCCCGGAAGCCCATGGTGCCGATGGCCGCCAGATCTTCGGCGGTGCGGAGCTTGGAAGTTGCATGACGCTGGAAGGCGGTGCGGGCATCTTCTTTGCTCATGCCGCAGCCATTGTCCGTGACCCGCAGGAAGGTCATGCCGCCGTCCCGGATCTCCACGGTGACTTTGGAAGCGCCGGCATCCACGGCATTTTCCAGCAGCTCCTTCACAACAGAGGCAGGACGCTCCACCACCTCACCGGCGGCAATAAGATTGGCAATATGGGGGGATAATTGGATGATTTTTGGCATAAAAGCTCCTTAAGATAAGGTGCGGATGGTGAGATAATTCACGGCGGCGTGGATGAAGATGGGGGCGAAAATGGTGCCGCCTTTGCAATAGCTCCAGGCCAGGCACAGCCCGGCGGGGAGATACTGAATCACCGCTACGATCAGTTCTGTGGCAGAATACTGGCCGATATAGACCAGAATGTGAATGGCGGCGAAGGCCACCATGGAAACGGCATAGGCAACGGTCTTGTTTTTCCCCAGAAGATTCCGGAAGATCAGTCCCCGGTAAAAGCTCTCCTCCACCGGGGGCACCAGGATCACCGTGCCGATGAGCATCAAGAAAGAATTGCCCCGGTTCATGGCGGCGATGGCTTCGTCGTTGTAATTGGAATAGCTGGGCACCAGTGCTGTGGCCAGGAAATTTACCACCCAGAAACAGGCATAATAGGCCACAAACCCCAAAATCACCGCCTGGCACAGATCCGCCGGATGGGTAAGAGCCTGGTGCAGAGAGCTGCTGAGAAAATCGTGGAAGATCACCAGCACGGCGATGAAATTCGTCAAATAAAAGACAAAATTCAGCTCTGCATCGTTCAGCGGGGATGCCAGGGTGCTGTTGATAAATATCAGCAGGCTGGGCAGGATCAGCATCTGAAAGGCCAGATAGCAGAATCCTGCGATGGTTTCCTGCCGGTTGGGGCAGGGGGAAGATGCGCGTTTTTTCATAAATCAATTCAACATTTTCTTGAGTTTATACAGTTCGTTCATGGCTTCAATGGGGGTCAGGGTCTCCACTGTCAGGTCACGCAGGGCGGCGATGATCTGCTGGCCTGTCAGATCCAACATGCTCACCTGGTCCTCCGGTTCCGGAATGGCGGAAACTTTCACAGGGGCGGCGCCCTCGGCTTCCAGCTCTGCCAGAATTTCCCGGGCCCGGGAAATCACCACATTGGGGATGCCAGCCAATTTTGCCACTTCGATGCCGTAACTGTCATCGGTGGCACCGGGGACGATTTTCCGCAGGAAGATCATCTGATCCCCCCGCTTTTTCACGGCGATGTTGTAGTTTTTGACATTGGAGAGCTTGTCTTCCATGGTGGAAAGCTCATGGTAGTGGGTGGCAAACAGGGTCTTTGCCCCCAGACGCTTGGGAGAAGCGGCGTATTCCAGCACCGCCCGGGCGATGGCCATGCCATCGTAAGTGGAGGTACCCCGGCCAATTTCGTCCAGGATCAGCAGAGACCGGGAGGTGGCATATTTCAGAATAGAGGCCACTTCTGCCATTTCCACCATGAAGGTGGACTGGCCGGAGGCCAAGTCGTCGCTGGCGCCGATGCGGGTAAAGACCCGATCCACCACGCCGATTTTGGCACTGCGGGCGGGGACGAAGGAGCCCATCTGAGCCATAAGGACGATGAGAGCCACCTGCCGCATATAGGTGGATTTACCGGCCATATTGGGGCCGGTGATGATGGCCACCTGATTGTCTTCGGCACCCAGGTTGGTATCGTTGGGGACAAAGAGGGAATCTTTCAGCACTGCTTCCACCACGGGATGACGTCCGGCCTCGATGACGATCTCCCGGTTCAGGGTGATCTCCGGGCGGCAGTAACCCCGCTGGACGGCCACGGCAGCCAGAGAGCACAGGCTGTCGGCAGCGGCCACGGCGGCGGCAGTCTGCTGGACCCGGGAAGACTGCTGGGCAAGATGCTCCCGAAGCTTGACGAAGATCTGATATTCCAGGGCGGTGAGCCGGTCCTTGGCGGTGAGCACCTGATTTTCCAGCTCTTTCAGCTCCTGGGTGATGTAGCGTTCACAGTTGGCCAGAGTCTGCTTGCGGATGTAATGGCCGGGAACCTGATCCATAAAGGACTTGGAAACTTCGATATAATAGCCGAACACCCGGTTAAATCCCACTTTCAGGGTGCGGATGCCGGTTTTCTCCCGCTCGGAAGCTTCGATGGCGGCAATGGTGCCGCTGCCGCCTTCCATGATGTCCCGAAGGTGGTCGGCTTCTTCACTGGCACCCTTGCGGATGATGCCACCTTCCCGGAGGGTCAGGGGAGGCTCGTCCACGATGGTGTTTTCGATGAGGCCGGCGCAGTCGCGCATTTCGTCAATGTGCTGCTCCAGTTTTTTAAGCAATGGAGATTCGCACTGGCTCAGCTGCTTTTTGACCTCCGGCAAAGCCCGGAAGCCCCGGGCCAGACCCAGAAGGTCTCTTGCATTGACGGTGCCGGTGACGATGCGGGTCATGACCCGCTCCAGATCCGTCACATCCCGCAGGGCTTCTTCCAGTTCCCCCCGGACGATGACGTTTTGCACCAGTTCCTCTACGGCACTGTGGCGGCGGGTGATCTCCACCGGATCCAGAAGGGGTTTTTCCAGCCAGGAGCGGAGCATCCGGCCGCCCATGGCAGTGTGGGTCTTATCCAGCACCCACAGCAGAGTGCCCTTCTTCTCCTTGGAGCGCATGGTCTCCGTCAGCTCCAGATTCCGCCGGGCATCCAAGTCCAGCTCCATGAACCGGCCGGTGGTATAGTATTGCAGCTCCCGGATGTGCTGTAAGTCGTTTTTCTGGATCCACAGCAGGGTCTTCAGCAAAGCGCCGCTGGCGATGACGGCGGCGGGCATTCCGGCAAGACCCAGCTGGGAAAGGGAGGTGTGGAAGTGATCTTCCAGCACGTTTTCTGCGGTTTCCGGCCGGAAATCTTCGCTTTTTCCTTCGTTGACGCAGCAATTCAACCGGCGGAAAATGGCATCTTCAATGGGGCCGCAGTCCACCCCGGTGCCATAGCGGATGATCTCACTGGGGGCAAACCGCCCCAGTTCCGAAGCCACGCTCTGAGGGTCCGCACAAAGGGTAGCGAAGAAGGCACCAGTGGATACATCGCAGAAAGCCAGACCGAATTTGCCGCTTTCACCGTAGATGCAGCCCAGGTAATTATTTTTGTTTTCGTCCAGCATGCAGCTTTCCGTCACGGTGCCGGGAGTGACGATGCGGGTGATCTCCCGCTCCACTAGTCCCTTGGTGGTGGCAGGGTCACTCATCTGCTCACAGATGGCGACTTTGTACCCCTTCTGCACCAATCTGGCAATATAGGAATCCACACTGTGGTAGGGCACGCCGCACATGGGAGTCTGCTCTTCCTTGGGCTTGCCCCGGTCCCGGGTGGTCAGGGTCAGATCCAACTCCCGGGCCGCCAGCTTGGCATCTTCGTTGAACATTTCATAGAAGTCACCCAGCCGGAAAAACAGAATGCAGTCCTGATTGTCCGCTTTGATCTGCTGATACTGCCGCTGCATGGGCGTCAGCTCAGGGGTAGGTTTCGCCATAGTTTTTCATCCTTTGTCTTTGATTTCGTGTAAAATGAATTTTCAAAATCATCCCCGAAGGGGATTCCATAACTGTCCACTATCAACTGTCAACTGTCAACTCTCTAGGTTGCCACTCAGGCTCCAGGTAGTGGCACCGGTGATGGTAATGTTCTGGTAAGTACCGATGAGGTTTTCGCATCCGGCAAACCGTACCAGCCGGCCGCCTTCTGTCCGGGCAGTGAGACAGTCACTGTCAACGCCGTCTACCAGACAGCGCATTTTTTTGCCTACATAGTTCTGGTGGATCTGCTCGGAAATGGCGTTCTGGACGGCGCAGAGTTTGTCGAACCGGCGGTTCTTTTCTTCTTTGGGAGTGGGATCTTCCATGGAAGCGGCGGGGGTGCCGGGGCGGGGGGAGAAAATGAAGGTGAACAGACTGTCGTAATGCACCTGCTGGATCAGGGAGATGGTCTCCTCGAATTCTTCCTCCGTCTCGCCGGGGAAGCCTACGATGACATCGGAGGTCAGCACCAGAGAGGGCATTTTTTCCTTGGCGTAGAGGACCTTTTCCAGATAGGTCTCCCGGTCGTAGTGGCGGTTCATTGCCTTCAGCACCCGGGAAGAGCCGGACTGGAAGGGCAGATGGAGCTGCTTGGCGATCTTGTCATACTTGGCCATGGTATCAAAGAGCTTGAAAGAAGCGTCTCTGGGATGGCTGGTCATGAAGCGGATCAGGAACTCTCCGGGGATCTGGGCAATGGCTTCCAGCAGGTCGGCAAAGTCCATGCCGCAGCTTAAATCCTTGCCGTAGGAGTTGACGTTCTGCCCCAGCAGGGTGATCTCCTTGACACCGCTTTCGATGAGCTGACGGCACTCGGACAGAATATCCTCTGGCTGGCGGCTCCGCTCCCGGCCCCGGACATAGGGCACGATGCAGTAGGTGCAGAAATTGTTGCAGCCGTACATGATGGACACCCAGGCTTTCAGTCCGCTGTCCCGTACCTGAGGGATGCCCTCGGCAATGGAGCCGGGTTCATCGGCAATGAAGAACTGCCGCTTCTTCTGGTTCAGCGTGTTCCACAGAATTTCCGGGAACTGCCACAGGTGATGGGTAGAGAACACACCGTCCACATGGGGATAGCTCTTTTTGATCCGGTCGGAGACCTTGGTTTCTCCGGCCATACAGCCGCAGAGGAAGATCTTTTGCTCCGGATGGCGGCGCTTGGTGTGGGTCAGGGCGCCCAAGTTGCCGAAAACACGCTGCTCGGCATGTTCCCGGATGGCACAGGTATTCATAATAACCACATCGGCCCCCTCAGCTTCGGTGCCGATGGCGTAGCCACTCTGGACAAGGTATCCCCGGAGTTTTTCGGAGTCTGCTTCGTTCTGCTGGCAGCCGTAGGTTTCCACATAGGCCACAGGGGTAATGTTCCGGCTCTGCCAGTAGGCGGCGATTTTATCACAACAGGCAAACTGCGCATGCAATTCTTCCTGAGAAATAACGGTGGTTTTGGTGTTCATAGAGATTCCTCCGGGTATGTAAGATAACAACTATTTATTTTAGCATTTTTTCGCTACTTTGGCAAGAGAAAACCCGGAGTGTGGAAACGAAAAAGCAGCTTTCTGTGCGTAAGGCACAGAAAGCTGCCGTTTTGACAAATTAAGCCTCGTAAATTGCCTTGCAGGCCAGCATGCACATGTAGCAGTCCAGTTTGGCCACCAGCTCCATGGGAGCGTGCATGTTCAGCACGGGCACACCGGCATCCACGGTGACGATGTTCCGGTTGGCCATGTAAGCGGCCACAGTGCCGCCGCCGCCCTGATCCACCTTGCCCAGGGTGCCCAGCTGCCACTGCACACCGGCCTTGTCCAGGGTGCTGCGGACATGGCCCATGGCCTCGGCGGAAGCGTCGGAAGCGCCGCCCTTGCCGCGGCTGCCGGTGTACTTGACAATGGCAACACCATGGTTGAGCATGCTGTTGTTGCGCTTGTCGTGGACTTCGGGGAAGTTGGGGTCGTAAGCGTTGGAAACGTCAGCGGACAGGCAGAAGGAATTGGCGAAGCAATCTTCCAGCTTGACATTCTGGCAGTCGCACAGACCGCCAACGAAATGCTCAAAGAACCGGCTCTGCATACCGGAAATGCCTACGGAACCGATCTCTTCCTTGTCGGCCAGAATGCATACGGCAGTCTTGGTGGGAACGGTCAGAGCGAACAGGGATTCCAGCTCGGCGTAAGCGCAGACCCGGTCATCGTGGCCGTAAGCGCCGATGAGGCTCCGGTCCAGACCCACTTCCCGGCAACGGCCGGCGGGGACGACAGTCAGTTCGGCGGAGAGGAAATCAGCTTCGATGATGCCGTACTTTTCGTTCAGCATCTTCATGATGTTCAGCTTCACCAGGTCGCTGCCTTCGCCGGACAGGGGCTCGGTGCCCATGAGGATGTTCAGCTGCTCACCTTCGATGCCCTTGGCTAGGGTCTTCTGCATCTGATCGGCAGCCAGGTGCACCAGCAGGTCGGTGACCATCAGCACGGGGTCGTTATCGTCCTCGCCGATGGTGATGGTGACCAGAGTGCCGTCTTTGCGGTAGACAACACCGTGGATGGCCAGAGGGGTCACGGTCCACTGATACTTCTTGATACCACCGTAGTAGTGGGTCTTCAGGAAGGCAATCTCGCTGTCTTCGTACAGGGGATTGGGCTTGATGTCCATACGGGGGGAGTCCACATGGGCGGCGCAGACATTGATGCCCTTGGCCAGGGACTGGGAACCGATGACGGCCAGAGCGATGGACTTATCCCGGTTGTTGTAGTAGACCTTGTCGCCGGGTTTCAGCGCCATACCGGCGGTGAAGGGCACAAAGCCCCGCTTTTCGGCTTCGGCTACCGTCCAGGCAGTGGCTTCCCGCTCGGTCTTGCAGGCATCCATAAAGGCCATGTAACGGCGGCAGTAGCTTTCCATTTCGGTGCGCTGTTCGGCGGTCAGCAGGGGCAGACCGTTGGCGGGAGCCATCAGCAGGCTGTCCCGGAGTTCTTCGTTGGTCATAAATATATACTCCCTTTCTTGATTATGCTTCTATTATAGAACATTGTTGCAGAAAAGCAAGGCATTTCTGCTGGAATTGTTCTTTGGTACCATTGTTTTCCAGTATCCGGTCGCAGTGGGCACGGAACCAGCCTTCGTCATGCTGGGCGGCAATGCGGCTTCTGGCATAGCTTTCGGAAATACCGTCTCTTGCCATGAGCCGGGCTACCCGGTCTTCCACCGGGGCGGTGACAGCCACAGTGAGATCGCAAAATTCCGCCAGTCCCCCTTCGAACAGGGCGATGGCGTCGATGGCCGCCAGGGGTGGGGTTCCGGCCAGACGTTTCTGTACCTCCGCCCGGACGGCACCATGGGTGATGGCGTTGAGATCCAGTAAGGCGGCTTCGTCGGAAAATACCAGAGCCCCCAGCTTTTTGCGCTGCAAAAACCCGTTTTCCACCGTGCCGGGGAACCGGGTTTCGATGGCGGAAAGCAGAGAGCCGTCGGTTTCCAGAAGCTGGTGGTAAATGGCATCGCAGTCCAGAATTACCCCGCCGGCTTCGGCAATGCAGGAAAGCAGGGTGGTCTTTCCGCAGCCGGTCCCCCCGGTAATGCCCAGGATCATACTTCTGCCTCCGCGTCCACAATGTGGAAGGCAGCAGCTTTCTTCAGCCGGTTTTGCACGGCATAGGCTACACCGCCGCCTACAGGACAACGGGCGTAGACCTGATGGATGCTGGCATCGTCCAGTTCCCGCAATGCGGCAAAAAGTCCGGCGGAGAGGGTATTTACATCCGCTTCCCGGCCATAGGACAGGGGAGCGCAGCCTTCGTACAGGGGCAGCTCTTCTTCAAAGCACAGCACCCGGTCACCGGGGACAAAATGGGCACGGATATAGGCAGCAGCTTTCTCCCGGCTGCCGGAGACGATGACCACTGGCTCGGCCGGGGCGTAGTGGCGGTATTTCATGCCGGGGGCCTTCACCACGGCGTCTTTGCCGATCTGGGCGGTGACGGCTTTGTCCACTACCAGATCGCCCAGAACGGAGAGAAGCTGTTCCGGGGTGATGCCGCCGGGGCGCAGAAGCCGGGGGCGGCCGTCAGTCAAGTCCACAATGGTGGATTCCACCCCTACCCGGCAGGGGCCACCGTCCACCACGGCGGCGATTTTGCCTTCATGGTCGTGGAGCACATGTTCTGCGGTGGTGGTGGAGGGCTTGCCGGAAATGTTGGCGGAGGGGGCAGCAATGGGCACCCCGGACAGACGGATGATTTCCCGGGTCACGGTGTTGTCCGGGCAACGGACGGCCACGGTGCGCAGGCCGCCAGTGGTGCGTTTGGGCACGATATCCCGGGCGGGAAGGACAATGGTCAACGGGCCGGGCCAGAAGGCTTTGGCCAGATCATAGGCACTCTGGGGAATGGAATGACAGAAACGCTCCATTTCCTCCGGCTGGGAAATGTGGAGGATCAGGGGGTTGTCCTGAGGGCGGCCTTTGGCCAGAAAGATTTTGGCAACGGCGGTTTCATCAAGACCGTTGGCACCCAAGCCATAAACGGTCTCTGTGGGGATGGCCACCAGTTCCCCCTGCCGGATCAGTTCTGCAGCGATGGCGGCAGTTTCCGGGGCGTTGGCGGGAAGCAATTGGGTTTTCACAAATATCCCTCCTTTGGATAAAAGTGGATAAAAAGAAATTGACAGTTGACAGTGGACAGTTGACAGATTATCCAAACCGTCAATTGTCAATTGTCAACTGTCAACTCTCACTGTGCAGACGCAGAAATTGCGTCTGCACAGCGGAAAATTGAAACATTAGGCGGTGGGCTGGTTGGATGCCTCGATGATCTTTACGAACTTCTCGGGAACCAGGGAAGCGCCGCCGATGAGGCCACCGTCGATGTCGGGCTGAGCCAGCAACTCGAAGGCGTTCTTTTCGTTCATGGAGCCGCCGTACAGGATGGAGATGGCACGGGCGTTCTTGGAGGAGTACAGCTTGCGAACCACGCTGCGGATCATTTCGCAGACTTCCTCAGCCTGCTCGGGGGTAGCGGTCAGACCGGTGCCGATGGCCCAGATGGGCTCGTAAGCGATGATGACCTTGCGGATCTTGTCCTCAGGCACGCCAGCCAGACCCAGCTTGATCTGCATGGTGATGTGCTCAGCGGTGATGCCGCTGTTGCGCTGCTCCAGAGTCTCGCCGCAGCACATGATGGGGATCAGACCGGCATCCAGAGCGGCCAGAACCTTGGCGTTGACGTCGGCGTCGGTCTCGCCGTACATCTCACGGCGCTCGGAGTGGCCGATGATGACGTACTTGCAGCCGGCATCGGTGAGCATGTTGGTAGCGATCTCGCCGGTGTAAGCGCCGCTGGCCTTGGCGTTGCAGTTCTCAGCGCCGATGCCCACGCGGGTCTCCCGCATAGCACGGACGGCAGCGGGGATGCAGACGGCGGGGACACACAGAGCCACGTCGCACCAACGGCCCTTGGGCATGATGGCCTTCAGCTGGGTCATAAACTCCTTGGTCTCGGAGGGGGTCTTGTTCATCTTCCAGTTACCGGCGATGACAGTCTTGCGATACTTTCTGTTCATTTTTCCTTTTCTCCTTATATGACATCGTTGCAAAACGATATGGTTTACGTAAGTAGGGCGGAGGCGTGCCTCCGCCGATCGGTACAAAACCGGTCAGTAGCAGAAAGAATCAGCTTCTGCTAAGCTTTCACCCGGTCGGCGGGGGCGTGCCCCCGCCCTACGAGGTGTATTCGGTAAATTACTTATCCTGCAGGCAGGCAATGCCGGGCAGCTCCAGACCTTCCAGGAACTCCAGGGAGGCGCCGCCACCGGTGGAGATGTGGGTGATCTTGTCAGCGAAGCCCAGCTGCTCGCAGGCAGCTGCGGAGTCACCGCCGCCGACAATGGTGATGGCATCGGAATCGGCCAGAGCCTGGGCCATGGCGATAGTGCCCTTGGCCAGAGTGGGGTTCTCGAAGACACCCATGGGGCCGTTCCAGACCACGGTCTTGGCGTTCTTCACGGCGTCAGCGAAGATAGCCTGGGTCTTCTCACCAATGTCCATGCCCTCCAGATCTGCGGGGATCTGGCCGATGGAAACGGTCTTGACTTCCACTTCGCCATCGATGGGGGAGGGGAAGTGACCAACCACGCAGTCCACGGGCAGCAGCAGCTTGACGCCCTTGGCTTCGGCCTTGGCCATCATTTCCTTGCAGTAGTCGATCTTGGTCTCGTCCAGCAGAGACTGGCCAACGGAGTAGCCCTTGGCAGCTGCGAAGGTGTAAGCCATGCCGCCGCCGATGATCAGGGTGTCCACCTTCTCCAGCAGATTGTTGATAACGTTCAGCTTGTCAGCGACCTTGGCGCCGCCCAGAATGGCGACGAAGGGACGCTCGGGGTTGGCCAGAGCCTTGCCCATGATGGAAACTTCCTTCTGAACCAGGTAACCGGACACGGCGGGCAGGTAGTCAGCCACACCGGCGGTGGAGGAGTGAGCGCGGTGAGCGGTGCCGAAGGCATCGTTGACGAAAACGTCAGCCAGATCGGCCAGCGCCTTGCTCAGCTCGGGATCGTTCTTGGTCTCGCCCTTGATGTAACGGGTGTTCTCCAGCAGCATGACCTGGCCTTCCTGCAGAGCAGCAGCCTTGGCCTTGGAATCCTCACCGGCCACGTCGGAAGCCATGATGACTTCCTGACCCAGCAGCTCGCTGAGCCGGTCGGCAACGATCTTCAGGGACAGTTCGGGCTTCCACTCACCCTTGGGCTTGCCCATGTGGGAGCACAGGATGACCTTAGCCTTGTGGGCAACCAGGTACTGGATGGTGGGCAGGGCAGCCACGATCCGCTTGTCGGAAGTGATCTTGCCAGCCTTGGTGGGAACGTTGAAGTCGCAACGGCACAGCACGCGCTTGCCGGCTACGTCGATATCTTCGATGGACTTCTTATTGTAGTTCATGGTAACGCCTCCATAAAGTAAAATGTTCTATTGATCCGGGAAGGGCTCAGGGCCGCATTTTTCCGTGATCCAGCAGATGGGGGAAGGAAATCTGCCGCAGCGCTTCGTAGGTGGTAATGGCAACTGCGTTGCTCAGATTCAGGCTCCGGGCTTCCGGCCGCATGGGGATGCGCACGCATTCGTCATAATGCTGTGCCAAAAAATCCTCAGGCAGCCCCTTGGTCTCTTTGCCGAAGAACAGGTAGCAGCCGTCCTGGTAGGCAGCCTCGGTATAACACCGGGGGGCTTTGGTGGACAGGCACCACATCTGGTCTACCTGATTCTTTCCGAAGAAGTCGTCCAGAGAGTCGTAATCCAAAACTTCCACCAGATGCCAGTAGTCCAGACCCGCCCGGCGCACCGCCTTTTCGGAGATGTCGAAGCCAAGAGGCCGGATCAAATGGAGTCGGCAGCCGGTGGCTGCGCAGGTGCGGGCAATGTTGCCGCAGTTCTGGGGGATCTCGGGTTCCACCAGCACAATATTCAGCAAAAGCCTCACCTCGTACAAAAACGGTTTGCGTTTCTCTTCAGAATCCGCTCGTTGCCTATTGTATGCCAAAATGACTGTAAAATCAATCGGGAAAATGCTGTTTTTCCAACTTTTCTATACTATTCACATAAAAAAGAAGTTGAAAGGCAGAAATTTGTGGAAATTGCATCGGTTTACATAATGTCGATGCAATCATGCGGGTTTTTTATAAGAAAATGGGGAAAACGCCAACGAAACCGATTGCCACGCATAAGAAAAGTGCGCTCCGGCAGGAGCGCACTTTTACAGACGTTACAGAGATCATGCGGGATGTTACAGCCGGGCAGAATGCCAATATCAACCCACTGCGGTCAGCAGGACGCCATCATTAAAGTACCAGATGCCGCCGGGGGCGGTGAGGGTCTGGCCGTTGGACAGTGTCACATCCAGGCTCAGCTGGATCTGCTGGTCGGCTTCCATTTCGGGAAGGTCAAAAGACAGGCTGGAAATGGTCAGGGTGTAGAAGCCGTTGTCGTCGGTATCTTCCAGCGTCAGTTCCTTCTTGCCAATGTTCTCGCTGTCCAGGGTCAGGTTCAGCAGGGCGGATTCCCAGCCGATGGTCTGGCCGTCGTTGGTGATCCGGGGGGCTTGGACCTGGATATCCCCGCTGGTCAGGATCAGCTTGTTGTTCTCCACAGCAGACTGATCCACCACGATGGTGCAGTAGGCGTTCAGCGCGTCTTCCATGTTGATGAGTGCTTCTTCTCTGGTGTCCGTGGGCGTGTTGACAGAGACTTCGGTGACAGCACCGTTGGTGTCCGTCAGGACCATGTAATAGCAGTAGCCGTCGGCGGCGTTCAGGTCAGCGGAGGCGGTGTAGTGGGTGCCGTCCCATTCGCAGGGCGTATTGGCAGCCTCCTCACCTTCCAGGCGGACGATAAAGGTGGCACTCTGGCCTTCTGCATAGCGGTTGGGAGTGGCGGTGATGTGGACGGTGGCACCGTTGGGGCTGCTCCAGGTGCTGGCGGACAGAGTCCAGTCCGTCAGGCTCAGGGGAATAACAGAGGCGGCTTCCGGAGCGGTGGTTTCCGCAAAGGTGTCGCCCTTGCCGCAGGCACACAGCGTCAGGATCAGCAACAGGACCAGAGCCAGAGACAGATTTCTTTTCATACAGATTCCTCCTTTTGGTAGGTACGGGGCAGAGCCCCGGAACATGCGGTTTGGATTGGTTAACATTATAGCGTAAAATTCCCGGCAATGCAACTGCCTTCATAATAAATTAAGGAATGGACCGGAGAATATTGCGTATTTTGGCAACGTGTGTTATACTGTTTTATAAGAAAGTGGAACACGGAGGAACGATATGCTGAAAACAGAACGGATGTGCTTACGACATCTCTGCCCGGAAGACGGGGAAAGCATGTATGTCTACCGCAACGATGTGCGTTGCAATCGCTATCAGCGTTATGAAGATACCAGCCGGGAGTGTCTGCGTGCTTTTGCAGAGCGGTATGCCGGCAGCACCTTTTTGTCCCGGGAAGAAGAGCAGCATTATGCCATCGTCTGCCGGGAAACCGGGGAGATGATGGGGGATGTCAGCATCTTTTATACGGAGCAGGATGCCTGCTTCACCCTGGGCATCACCATAGCCCCGGCTTTCCAGAAACAGGGCTATGCCTATGAGCTGCTGAAAGAAGTGACGGCCCGGCTGCGGGGAGCCTATCCATCGCTGGATATCGTGGCACTGATCGAGCGGGAAAATGTGGCCAGCATTGCTTTGGCCCGGAAGCTGAATTTTGTGGAAGAATGCTATGCAGAATCCATTGGGTCTTATGTCTTTGTGATGTATGGAGAATCAGAAAAGTAAAGACCCCCGGCCTGTGAAAAACCATCACAGGCCGGGGCATTTTTCGCTTAAACAGTTCTTGTCCATTCGGTGATCAGCAGACCGGGGATGGCCCAGATCAGCTGATACAGCAGAACGTTGGCGGGAGTCAGCAGCTCCACGCTGCCAAGGTAACCCAAAATCAGCATGATGACCATGCCCAGAATGCCGCCGACCAGGTGGATGGCCATACCCAGCCGGGTAGACTGCCGCAGAGCCCGGGCACCGGTGATGGCGTAGGCAGAACTGACCAGCTCGTCCCGGGTGCTGATCGCCAGCACCGGCTCCTCTGGATCCGGCTGATGCTGGGAAAGAACCATCTGCTCTTCCCGGGTCAGGAACCGGATCCGGTTGGTACGGATGCCGAACTTGCTGTGCAGGAAATCCTCCGTCAGCAGGAAGTCGCCGGGCATTTTCAGCAGGGTCAGTTTCCGGTAGCTGTTCAGGCTGACGAGACCGGCGGAAGCGGAACGCATTTTGGCATAGGAAATGGCGTAAACGGCGCAGAGCTGGCCGTCAATGGAGGCGTAAATGGCCTGGTTGACCATGGTGCCTTCGGGAATCTCCACGCCCATGTCCTGAAGGAAACTCAGGGTGCCCATGAGCATGCTTTCTCCCCGGATCTCACCGCCGATGCCACCGTCGCCATAGCTTTGGAACTGGCTGACATGGTATTCGCTGCCACCCTTGCTTTTCAGCAACTGGCGGAAAGCGGGGACCAGACCGCCGCCGGCAGCGGCCATCAGAGAGTAGGAGTAGCTTACCACTTCTTCCGGCTCCCGGTCGCCGTAGAACTTGACACCGTTGAATTTGGTGCTGCCCAGAGGGAACAGGTCCTTGTCGGTGATGGGCATGACGGCCTTGCCGCACAGATCCCGGACGCCTTCCCAACCGCACAGCACAGTGCCAACCATATGCAGTCTGGCTTCCAGAATGGCCATGGGCCGGGAAATAGAGATGAAGAAGCTGGCAGGAACTGCCACCAGCAGAGAAGTGGAGAAGATCTGCACTCCCATGGTAAATCCGTGGAGCATCCCGGCAAACACGGCGATACCGATGCACAGCAGCAGACTTACAAACGCGTAAGCGCCCTGGGCAACTTCCGGGGTGGGCATTTTGGTGTAGTTGTCCATAAAGTCCGAAACCTGGCCTTCGGTTTGCAGAATGCCGTCCTGTCCGTCAAAGTAGTTTTCCGATTTGACGATGCCATTGAGTTGGGTGGCTTTGCGCATGGTGTCCAGCTGGGCGATCTCCGTGTTGCGCTTCTGGAGCCGGGCCCAGAGGGCCATGGTCATTTCCAGAGAGAAAGCGGCACAGCAGGGAATCCGCTGGTCTTTCAGGCACAGGAAACCGTCGAACAGGCATACGACGAAGGTGATGGTCAGCAGCGTGTTGACGCTGAACCGGCCCTTCAGCAGATCAGACACGCTGTCTACCATCAGGTGGCTGCCAAAGAGGGCGGAGAACATCATGGCCAGGATCTGGCTGAAAATCAGCAGCTTTAACCGGTTCTCCGGCACCATATTCAGTGCGGACAGGGTGGCCACGGCGGCGCACAGCACGGTTACCACCACATTGGCGATCAGGGCCAGCTGCAATTTGCCTGTGCCCAGCTCGGACAGCTCGTAGTAACGCCGCTCAGGACCGGCTACCAGCTGCTTTTTCAGCTCCCGGAGCCGGGACTTGGGCTTGAAAACAATGGGTGGCGGGGTGAAGGTCTCCTCCACGTCAAATGCAGGTTCCGCCGGAGGGGGTGTGGGGGCGGCAGGTTCCTGCTCAGGAAGGGAAATGGTATCTTCCAAATTGGTTTCCGCATCCGCAGGAGTTTCCCCGGAAACGGGTTCAAAGACCAGTGTGGCATCCTCTGTAGAAGATGCCTCTGCCGGAACAGCCTCCGGATCCTGAGATGTGCGGACGGTGACGGGAGTGATGGTCAGCTCCGGCATTTGCAGCAGCTGCTCCAGCTTTTCGTCAAAGTCCTCCTCAGACAGCTCCGCCGGTTCTGCCGGGGCAGCTTTCTGGGGGAGTTCTTCGGCAACTGCCTCGGTAGGGGCTTCGGCAGGTTCTTCCGGAGTACCTTCCGGCTCGGTATGGAATTCGTTCAGGATATCTTCCAGATCGAATTCCAGAGATTCGTTTTGATTGTCCATAATGGGTTCCTCCTAATGGGTCGCCGGGGATCAGCCCAGCCGCTGGCGCACCGCCTCGTACAGCAGAATGGATGCGGCGGCGGAAGCGTTCAGGGAAGAGATCTGCCCCTTCATGGGAATATGCACCATCACGTCGCAGTTTTTCCGAACCAGAGGGCTCATGCCGTCGCCTTCGTTGCCGATGACGATGGCGGCAGGGCCGGTGAGATCGGCCTTGTACATGGGAATGGAGCCTTCGGCGGCGGTGCCGTAGATCCAGACACCCTTTTCCTTCAGTTCGGAAATGGCATTGTTGATATTGGTGACCCGGGCCACCTTCATATATTCCACGGCACCGGCAGAAGCCTTGGCCACCGTGGCGGTCAGACCCACGCTGCGGCGCTTGGGGATGATGACACCATGAGCACCGGCACATTCGGCACTGCGCATGATGGCACCCAGGTTGTGGGGGTCAGACAGTTCGTCACAGATCACAAGCAGGGGAGCTTCCCCGCGGGAAGCAGCCTCTTCCAGCAGATCGTCAATGGTGTAATAGGTGTGGGCGGCAGCCAGGGCGATGATACCCTGATGGGCCCGGGTGGTGGACATGGCATCCAGCTTCCGGCGGTCCACCGGAACCACCACGGCACCGGCTTCCTTGGCCTGGGCAGCCAGACGCTGCAATCCCCGGTCGGTGTCACCGGCGGCGATGAAGACTTTGTCAATGGTGCGGCCGCTTTTCAGGGCTTCCTGCAAGGCGTTCCGGCCTTCCAGCTGGCCTTCCACTTCTTCCACAACGGGGCGGTCTGCAAACCGGTCAGCCCGGCGCGGGCCGTTGTTGTCCCGGTTCTGGGGACGGCGTTTTTCGTTCATAAATTCGTTCTCCTGTTCAGCACATAACGATAGATGTTAGCAGTATAACACTTTTTTGGGGATTTCTCAACTCCCAATTTTCAGAAAGACCGGGAAAATGGCGGCATTTGTCGGCAATTCACAGAAAATTTACGGGAAAGACTCATTTCCTTCATTGCACCCTGTGGAAAAGTGTGGTAAGATAATGCCAATGTGTATGAACCAAGGAGGCGATACGGAATATGGAATCCAATCGTGGAAATGACCATCATTCCCCCAAAAAGCCGGAAGGTGACCGGCCGAGAAATTATATCACCCCGTTGCTGATCGCACTGGTGCTGGTGCTGGCGTTCAGCTGGATCTCCAACGCCGTTGAAAAAAGTCAATATACGGAAACCACCATCTCCGATTTTCTGACTGCCAAGGAAAATAACGAGCTGGCGGAAGTGGAACTGCGGTATGACCGCATTCTCTATATGACCAAGGCAGAGGCAGCTAAGGATGCTTCCGTGCAGAAAGCCTGCTACACCGGCCTGCCCACCGGCGGTGACCTGATGGCCCTGGCTCAGGAACTGGTGGACATGGGCGTGGATGTGGACTACCCCATCGTGGAAGACAATTCCATGATTATGATGGTCCTGAGCTATGCCGTGATGATCGGCGGTATGTTCCTGCTGATGAACATGCTGACCAAGCGCATGGGTGGCGACGGCATGATGGGCGGCTTCGGCAAATCCAAGGCCAAGGTCTATATGGAAAAGCAGACCGGTGTCACCTTCAAGGATGTGGCCGGTCAGGATGAAGCCAAGGAGTCTTTGCAGGAGATCATCGACTTCCTGCATAATCCCCAGAAGTACACCGCCATCGGCGCGAAGCTTCCCAAGGGTGCCCTTCTGGTGGGTTCTCCCGGTACCGGTAAGACTTTGCTTGCCAAGGCTGTGGCCGGTGAGGCCAATGTGCCTTTCTTCTCCATCTCCGGTTCTGACTTTGTGGAGATGTTCGTGGGCATGGGTGCCAGCCGTGTCCGTGACCTGTTCCAGCAGGCGGCAAAAGTGGCTCCCTGTATCATCTTTATCGATGAGATTGATGCTGTAGGCCGCAGCCGTGACAACCGCTACGGCTCCAACTCCGAGCAGGAGCAGACCCTGAATCAGCTGCTGAATGAAATTGACGGCTTCGAGCCTTCCAAGGGCATTGTGTGTCTGGCAGCCACCAACCGTCCGGAAATTCTGGACAAGGCTCTGCTGCGCCCTGGCCGGTTTGATCGGCGGATCATCGTGGATCGCCCCAACCTCCAGGGCCGGCTGGACACCCTGAAAGTCCACACCCGGAAGATCAAGCTCTCCGAAGATGTGGATCTGCGGAAGATCGCCCAGGCTACCGCCGGTGCGGTGGGTGCGGACCTTGCCAATCTGGTGAACGAAGCCGCCCTCCGGGCTGTCCGCATGGGCCGGAAGGCGGTGAATCAGGAAGATTTGTTGGTTTCCTTCGAGCATGTCATTGCCGGTACGGAGAAGAAAAACACAGTGCTGACAGATATGGAAAAGCGGCTGGTTGCCTACCACGAAGTGGGTCACGCTCTGGTGGCGGCACTGGAAAAGCATTCCAAGCCCGTCTCCAAGATCACCATCGTGCCCCATACCTCCGGTGCATTGGGTTACACCATGCAGATGCCGGAGGAAGAAAAGTTCCTGTCCACGGCGGATGAACTGCGCACCGAGCTGAAGACCCTGGTGGGCGGCCGTGCGGCGGAGCAGGTGGTATTTGGGGTCCAGACCACCGGTGCTTCCAATGATATCCAGCGGGCAACTTCCCTGGCAAGAGCCATGGTGACCCAGTATGGTATGAGCGACAAGTTCGGCCTCATGTCCACGGCCTCCGTGGAGCACCAGTATCTGGATGGCCAGGCCTATATGGACTGTTCTCAGGAAATGGCAGCAGAGGTTGACCGGGAAGTCATGCGGCTACTGGAGCAGGCTTATGCCGATGCCAAGAACATCCTGGTGGAGAACCGGGCACTGCTGGACGAGATCAGCGAGTTCCTGCTGGTGAAGGAAACCATCACCGGCGACGAGCTGATGGCCTATGTCAATGCGGATAAGAATGCTCTGCCGGAAACAACGGAAGAAGTTGACGGTTGACAGTTGTTGAAACGAAAACAGGCGTGTCGCGAAAGCGGCACGCCGTTTTGTTATTCCGTTTTTCCACAGCCGATGCAGCCGTCCTCTTCCTGCTCTTGCAGGATGTTTGTGTGGATCAGGAACTGCCCCACACAGCCGATGGCGCCCAACAGGGCGGCCTGGATCAGATTCCAAAGCCAATGGATAGCGGCAGGATTGGCCCACCAGTCCAGAAAGGTCAGCACGGCAAAGATGAGTATGGGAAAAGGCAACACCCGGAGCCACTGTTTCATAGAAAATACCTCCCGCTCTTTTTTCTTCAGTATATCGGAAACCGGGAGAAAATGCAAGAAAAAACCCGGAGAGCCTCCGCTCTCCGGGACGGGATCAGCATTCGCCGACGATGTTCAGGTATTCGCCATACTCGGCCATAGCCTTCATCAGATTCTTCTTGAAAGACATGATTGTACCTCCTGATGGAAAAGAGTTTCTTACAGAGTGCCGATGACGTTCAGCATTTCGCCGACGGAAGTCATGGACTTGCTCAGGTTCTGCATCACAGCGTTCTTCATAGTATATATCCTCCTATAATTGAGTGATTGTTGATGAAATGAATGAGAGATGAATTTCTCTTGCAAAGGAGCTGCTCGCTTCCTTTAGCGTGACCCTAGTATACCACGAATGCGATCAGGAAAAAAGTAGGGAAATTGACTTTGAATAGGTAAATATTGACTTCTGCGAATGAAATGTGAAGTTAGAATGTTTGAATTATGAATAGAAAATATATAAATTCGGAACAAAACGGAAGACGAGTTCCGGAGAAAGCTGGAAAGGTTTTCGAAAACAATACTGTTTCGACAAAAATGTAAATGCACGAAGATGATGAAGAACTTGCAAAATGCGGCAAAAAGAATCCCGGCACGCAATCTGCGTGCCGGGAAATGTGTTAAGCAGAAGGATCAGTCGTCGTTCTTGGCGTCGGCGATGATCTTGGCCTGATTGCCCTTGGGTACTTCTTCATAGCGGACGAAGGTCAGAGTGAAGGTGCCACGGGCCTGGGTCATAGCCCGCAGGTCGATGGCGTAGGTGCTCATCTCGGCCATGGGGACTTCAGCCTCGATGACGGTGTTGCCGTCGGAGTCGGGATTCATGCCCATGGGACGGCCACGGCGTTTGGACAGGTCGCCCATCACATCGCCAACATAACTCTCGGGAACGGAGACGGCCAGAGAACCAATGGGCTCCAGCAGGGTGGGGTTGGCGTTGGGCATGGCTTCCTTGTAGGCCAGGATGGCAGCCAGCTTAAAGGCCATTTCGTTGGAGTCAACGGGGTGGTAGGAGCCATCGTACAGAACGGCCTTCAGGCCGACCATGGGATAACCGGCCAGGGGGCCCTTCTGAACGGCTTCCTGGATACCCTTTTCAACGGCGGGGTAGAAGTTTCTGGGGACGGAACCGCCGAAGACTTCCTCGGCGAAGATCATCTCGTCAGACTCGTCCTGGGGCTCGAAGCGCATCCAGACATCACCGAACTGGCCGGAACCACCAGTCTGCTTCTTGTGACGGCCGTGGGCGTTGACGGTCTTCTTGATCTTTTCCCGGTAAGCGACCTTGGCAGGGGACAGGACAGCGTCCACACCAAAGCGGGTCTTCAGCTTGGAAACCAGCACATCCAGCTGCTGATCGCCGGAGCCGGAGAGAACCAGCTGCTTGGTCTCGGCGTTGTTTACCAGGGTGAAGGAGGGATCTTCTTCGTTCAGGCGGTTCAGGCCGGTGCCCACCTTTTCTTCCTGACCCTTGGTCTTGGGAGCAATGGCCATGGAGTAGCAGGGCTGTGCGTAGGGGATCTGCTTCAGAGAGACCACCTTTCTGGGGTCACACAGGGTATCGCCGGTCTTGACCTTATCCAGCTTGCCGAAGGCGCCGATATCGCCGCAGGCCAGAACCTTGACTTCGGTGGACTTCTTGCCGCACATGACGTACATACGGCCCAGCTTCTCGGTCTCGCCGGTGCGGGCGTTGACCAGAGTGGTGTCGGGGGTGATCTCACCGGAGAGCACCTTGAAGTAGGAGAACTTGCCGTACTGATCGGAAACGGTTTTCCAGACGAAAGCGGAGGGAACGCCGCCGGCAGAGACCACGAACTCTTCGGTCTCGCCATCGGCATTGGTAGCCTTGTGATAGTTGCCCTGTTCGGGGTTGGGCAGCAGGTTGATGATGTGATCCATCAGCATCAGGCTGCCCAGGCAGGTGACACCGGAGCCGCACAGCACGGGGAACAGGCTCAGATCCTTCACGCCGGTGTGCAGGCCGTCCAGCATTTCGCGATAGGTGAACTCGTCGCCTTCGAAGAAGCGGTCCATCAGAGCCTCGTCGGTCTCGGCAACGGCTTCCTTCAGAGCGTCGTTGAACTCTTCGATGACGGAGACCTTATCCTCGGGGACTTCGATCTCCACACGTTTCAGGTTCTGCATCTCGTAGGCACGCTTGTTCAGCACGTCGATGATGCCGGTGATCTTCTTGCTGCCGTCCCAGATGGGCACGACCACGGGAGCGATCTTGTTACCATACTTTTCACGCAAAGCGTTAAATGTGGCGTTATAATCGGAATTGTCCTCGTCTACCTTGGAGATGTAGATGAAGCGGGGCATCTTCCGGTCTTCACAGTACTTCCATGCCTTCTCGAAGCCAACGGTAATGCCGTCCTTGGCAGAGCACACCAGAATGGCAGCATCCGCAGCCCGGAGGGCTTCCATAGCGGCGCCGGAGAAGTCAAAAGCACCGGGGGTATCCAAAATGTTGATCTTAAAGTTGTGGTATTCCACGGGGATGACGGAGGTGGAGATGGAAATATGGCGCTTGATCTCCTCGGGATCATAGTCGCTCACGGTGTTGCCGTCGGCATTCTTGCCCATACGGTCGATGGCACCGGTCATGTACAGTAAGCTCTCTGCCAGAGCGGACTTGCCGCTGCCACTGTGGCCCAGCAGACAAATGTTACGGATGGAATTAACGGTATACATTGTTGTTCAATCTCCTTTCGGGAAGGGGGTCGGCCTTCCACGCATTAGCAGTAAGGGTGACACGCACCGCAATGTCAACATTATACACGAAACCGCCCGTTTATGCAATGCTTATTTTCGTCAGAATGCAAAATTGTGTAAAACGTGCGATGGACAGTTGTGTTCCTGTGCAAAACATACAAAAATTCCCCGCCTTCTACAGCAGGGTGTACAAGAGGTGTGGGCAGCGGACGATCACAGAATGCACAGGACGGGTTTGCGCCCTGGCAGAAAGGCGGAACGGCACCTCCTGTATTGGGTCTGGAAATTTCCTTTCCTTTGTGCTATAGTAAGGGCCATCAGGATACCAAAGGAAGGAAGCGGTATGTATACAGTTTACCATCCGGTTACACCCAATTGGGGTGGAAGGGAATAGAGCATATTTCTTTTCGCATTTTATCAACAAAGGAGAAAAGAAATATGTGTAAACTCACCTTGCAACCCATTACTACCCCGGAAGAAAAGCAGATGTTCATTGAAGAAATTCAGGAAGCCTTCCAGCGTGCCTATGTGGCAGAATTCGGTCCTTTTGAACCGGTTATTTTGCCGGAAGTGGATATCGAGGATTCCTTTCAGGCAGAAGGGGCGGAAGCCTATCTGGCGGAAGTGGATGGCCGGCGGGTCGGCGGAACCGTGATCGTGGTAGAGCCGGAGCGCCGATTTGCTTCATTGCATCTGCTGTATGTCCGCACGGATGCCCAGAACGGCGGCTTCGGCAGAAAACTCTGGCAAGCCATAGAAAAGCTTCATCCGGAGGTCAAAATCTGGGAGACCCATACGCCTTATTACGATAAGCGTAATATCCATTTTTATGTAAATCGTTGCGGGTTCCATATTGTGGAATTTTTCAACGAAAAGCACGAAGACCCCCACCAGGTTGGAGAGACCTCCGGCAATATCCCGCCGGAACACAATTATTTCTTCCGGTTTGAAAAGGTCTTGCCCTGAATGGGGTTCTCATTTCCTGCAAACTGCATAGATTCCCCCGGTAACGGCTAAAAGCCGTTACCGGGGCGTTTGTTCATTCACCCAGAGCCAAAAAATCCATGGGATCCATGGGTTCATCGTGGCATGTGACGCTGAAATGGACGTGGCTGCCCAGCGTCATCTCCACCAGGGCGGAATCAGAAGCATAGCCGATGGTCTGCCCGGCGGTGACGGTATCTCCGGCGCTGACGCAGACATCAGAAGACAGGGAAGCATACTCCGTGGTATAGCCGTCATCGTGGCGGATCACCACGGTGTAGCCCAGGGCATCGTCCTCCATGACAGTGTAAACCTCCCCATCGGCAGAAGCCACCACCTCCGCGCCGGCGTCGGCGGCCAGATCGATGCCGTTGTGGACCCGCCAGTCCCGGGTGGTCTGGTTATAGCTCAGAGCCTCCATGGAGTAGCCGGTGATGGCCTCCCCGGACACCGGAGACACGGGTTTCAGAGGCTGTTTGGCCGGGACAGTGGGAGTCTGGGGAGCCAACGTGGGCTGGGTTGGGGGCTGGGTGGCAATGGCGGGGATATCTTCTGTAGCCAAAGTGCCCACCAGAATGTCCTCGTAGGTTTCTTCCAGAGAAACTTCCTGCTCCGGTTGGTCGTTGCGGTAAACTACATAGCCGGTGATCCAGATGGCAGCAGCGCACAGGATCAGGGCTATGTAGTAGCCCTTACCGCTGCGGTTTTGTTTGTGATCGCTCATAAAAAGCACCTCCGAAGCTGATTATGGACAGCTTTGGAGGTGCTTAAACAAATTCGGAAAAATTATTCCTCTGACCAGGAAAGGGTGATTTCTTCTTCCATGCTTACCGTTCCCTTTGGCAGCCACAAAATAATGGTGCTGCCGGTGCTTTCTGTGGGGGCGGTCAGGCAGACCTGCCAGCCGGTTTCCCCATAAACCACATCGGAAACCTCGGCGGTCTGGGCGGGAAGCTCGATGAGAAGCAGATCCTTTTCTTTAAGACGGCTAAGGTTTACGGCTTGGTCAAGTGCGTCCAGCTCCCGGATGGCGGTGGCGCAATAAGCGTTCCAGTCTTCTTCGCAGGTCACCAGCGTCAATTTCGGCTGCGTTGAACGGTTGACGCTGCTCGTGGCGGATTCCGGGGTGGAGACGGTGACCGCTTCCCAGAAGGGAGCGGCAGCATCCATGACGGTGTCCAGACTGCCACCGGTGGCATTTTCCACAGGGGCAGCTTCTTCTGCTATGGCCTCTTCCGGGGCGGCATCTGCCATACTCATGGCGGTCTCCGGGGCAGCTGAACGATAACCGGGCACGAATAGCCGGAAGGCTCCCATACTCAGCACCAGCAGGAAGCAGGCGGCCATGGCGGCCAGAGGTTTCCATCGGACAGGGGCTTTGCTGCGTCGGCGGCTTTCGTCGGCTTCGGCCACCAGATCCGGGGGCAGGAGGGTCAGGGCATCGTGAAATTGTTCGGCATTCACAGGCAGAATCCCTCCTTTTCCAGATACTCCTTTAACCCCAGCCGGGTGCGGTGGAGCAGGGTCTTGATCTTGCTTTCGGACAGGCCGGTGTGCAGGCTGATCTCCCGGATGGAGTCCAGAAAGTAATACCGGCTGATAAATACCTGCCGGGTCTCCTTCTTTTGCAGCCGTAAGTAAAGGCCGATGGCATCCGCCAGAAGCCGGACGTTGACGATCTCCTCGGTGGTGTTGCCGCCGGAGACACAGTCGGACAATTCGCTTAAGGACAGGGCGTATTCCGAAGGCATCCGCTTTTCCCTTGTGCGGAACCGGAAGCGGTCGATGGAAATGCGCCGGGTCAGCTTGGCAAGGTAGGCAGACAGGACGCTGGGCCGGTGAGGCGGCATGGATTCCCAGGCTGCAAGGTAAGTATCGTTGACGCTTTCCCGGCTGTCTTCGGTGTTGCTTAGAATGTTGTAGGCGATTTTTGTCAGGTAACGGTCGTACTTTTCCTGGGTCTGACCGATGGCTTCTTCCTTTCGCTCCCAGTACAGGGACACGATCTGTTCATCTTCCATGGGCATGACTCCTCTTTGTATTCTCTACTCCGATACTCGACAAACGGGTGGCATTGGTTGCAAAATTTTTGCCAATGCGAATCAAGAGCTGAAAATGGCCCTTATATTCTGGCAAATTATCCAAATGTGGCCGTAGGGGCGACCAATGGTCGCCCGCTTGGTACGCAGTTGCTCATCGGCGGGCGGCCGATAGCCGCCCCTGCAGCATCAAGGCAATGTTTTCGGGGGGATTATGCGTTCAACTCTTCATTCACATTGTCAATTTTTATCCAGATGCACGTTCAGGTGGGGGTAGGTCATGGGGATACCCTCTGTATCGAAGACTTCCTTGATGCGCCGGGTCACCTGATAATATACATCCCAATAGTCCTCTGTATTGACCCAGAGCCGGAGGCTGTAGCCAATGGCACTGTCACCGTACTCCGTCACCACGGCATTGGGGGCAGGATCGGCAAGGGCCTGCTCCACATCCGCCGCCTGCAACAGGGCAGAAAGTACCTTGTCCACCGGCGCGTCATAGGAGGCGTTGACAGAGATGGCTACCCGTCGGGTGGGGGAAGCGGAGAAATTCACGATTTCCGCGGCCACCACGGCACTGTTGGGGATGGAGATGAGCTTATTGTCCGGGGTGGAGAGCATGGTGTAGGTCATGTTGATCTCCGTCACCGTGCCGCCCTGACCGGCGATCTCCACATAGTCCCCGGAACGGAAGGGGTGGGTATAGAGGATGGTAAAGCCGCCGATGATATTGGATACCATATTTTGCAAAGCCAGAGAAACAGCCAAAGTCAGCACACTGGCCAGTGCCACAACACTGGTCACGTCAATGCCCAGCGCCGAAGCGGTGATGAGCCCCAGCAGTACGTACATGGCCGTGGCGGACAGGGAAGTAATGAGCCCATGGGCAGCCTTCTCCAGCCGGGATTTTTCCAGAGTAACGTGAATGAGCTTCATCAGAACCCGGATAGCCAGAATACCGATGACCAAAATCAAAACGGCCTGAAAGAGTTTGCTGCCGAAAATCAGTTGAAAAATAGCGAGAATGTCCATAAAACCTCCGAGGGAACATAATATAGTTAGGAGTTAGAAGTGAGAAGTTGACTGTAGGGGGCGGCGCCTTCGACGCCCCGGCGGCCGCAGGCCGCAATGTATTCCCTTTCAGACATGGGGGACTTATCCTTTCCCCAGCTCCTTATTCCGTTGATAAGCAGCTAGAACACACTCCATGGCGGCTGACCGGAAACCGTGGCTTTCCAGGGCTTGCACGCCCCGGATGGTGCTGCCCATAGGGGAGCAGACCGCATCTTTCAGCGCACCGGGGTGGGTCTTGGTTTGCAGATACATCTGGGCGGAACCGGCCATGGTCATGGCAGCGTAGTCGTAGGCCTTGCTCCGGGGAATGCCGCAGGCCACGGCACCGTCAGCCAAGGCTTCCAGGAACAGGTACATATAAGCAGGGCCGCTGCCACTGAGAGCACTGGTGGCATCGATAAGCCCTTCGTCCAGCTCGTCCAGCAGACCGCAGGGAGCCATGTCCCGCAGCCAGTCGGCGAGAACCGCTTCCTCCACACCATTGTGGCAGTAGGGAATCACGCCCATGCCGATGGCGGTGGGGGTGTTGGGCATGATGCGGATAATGGGTATTTCGCAACCGGCCAGCTCCTGAATCTGGGCAATGGTCAGCCCGGCGGCCATGGTAATGAGCAGGGGCTTGCGCTGTTGCAGGGTATCTTTCAGGGGTTCCAGAAGTCCCGCCATCATATGGGGCTTCACTGCCAGAAAGATCCGGTCACAGATTTGGGCAATGGTGGCGTTATCACGATAGGAAATTTCCAGCTTTTCTGCCAGAGCCCTTCCTTTGCCGGAACGGTCGGACAGGGCAATGTCTTTGGTGGATTGGCTCAGAGCGGTGGCGATGGCACCGCCCATGTTGCCGCAGCCGAGAAAACCGTACTTCATAGTCTGTTCCTCCTTACCGGATGTGGCCGTTGCCGGTGATGACATATTTATAAGTGGTCAGCGCCCGCAGACCCATGGGTCCCCGGGCGTGGAGCTTCTGGGTGGAAATGCCCATTTCGCAGCCAAGACCAAACTCGCCGCCGTCGGTGAACCGGGTGGAGGCATTGACGTAGACTGCCGCACTGTCCACCCCGGTGGTAAAGGCTTCCATGGCGGCGGGGTCGGTGGTGACGATGGCTTCGCTGTGGCCGGTGGAATGGGCGGCAATGTGGGCAACGGCTTCATCCACATTTTCCACACATTTCACTGCCAGAATGTAGTCCAAAAATTCCGTATCGAAATCCCGTTCCCCTGCGGCCTTGCCGGGGATGATGGCGGCGGCAGTTTCATCCAGCCGCAGCTCCACTTTCTGACCGATGCGGTCAAAGAGCATCGGCAGGAAGGTGGGGGCAATGGCCTTGTCTACCAGCAGCACTTCCTCGGCATTGCAGACGGAGGGACGGCTGGTTTTGGCATTTTCCACGATGTTCACCGCCATCTCCAAATTGGCAGTTTTTTCCACATACACGTGGCAGATACCGGTGCCGGTGGCGATACAGGGCACGGTGGCGGTACGGACGCAGGTGCTGATAAGCCCGGCACCACCCCGGGGGATCAGCAGATCAATGTAACCGTTGGCGGTCATCAGGGCAGTGGCACTGGCCCGGGAGGGATCCTGCACCAGATTCACGGCATAAGGCGTAATGCCCCGGGCAGTCAGTCCTTCCCGGAGGGCATTGACAATGGCGTTTGCACTGCGGAAGGCTTCCTTGCCGCCACGGAGGACGCAGACGTTGCCGCTTTTCAGTGCCAGCGCGGCTACATCGGAGGTGACGTTGGGACGGCTTTCGTAGATGATGGCAATGACACCCATGGGAACGGACTTTTTCTGGATTTTCAGACCATCTTCCCGGATATGTTCTTCCAGCACCAGTCCCACGGGATCCGGCAGGGCGGCTACTTCCCGGATGCCCTGAGCCATGGCGGCAATGCGATCCGGGGTCAACAGAAGACGATCCAGCATCACATCGGACACACTACCCCGGGCGGCTTCCAGATCCAGAGCGTTGGCATTCAGAATGTCCTTCTGGGCATCCAGCAGAGCCTGCGCCATGGCTTCCAGTGCGGCATTCTTCTCAGCGGAGGTCAGCCGGGCGATCTCCGCTTTGGCGTGTTTGGCCTGTTCCAGCATGGTTTTCATAAGCGTTCCTCCGTAAATTTGGTGCCGACATTCTTTCCTTCCAGAATGTCGTAGAGATTTTCCGGACGGCGGCCGTTGGCAATGACCATATCGCATCCGCAGGCCATGCAGATCTGGGCGGCCCGGAGCTTGGTGACCATGCCGCCGGTGCCCAGGGTGGTGGAACTGACTCCGGCCAGCTTCAGAATATTGTCGTCAATTTTGGTGACGGTGTGCAGCAACTTTGCGTTGGGGTCCACATGGGGGTCAGCGGTGTACAGCCCCTCGATATCCGACAGCAAAATCAGCAGGTCTGCCCCTACGGATTCCGCTACTTTGGCAGCGAGAGTATCGTTGTCGCCGATGACGATCTCTTCCGTGGCCACGGTGTCGTTTTCGTTGATGATGGGCAGAGCGCCCAGCTCCAGCAGCCGGTTCAGGGTGTTGGTGAAATTACGGTGCCGGGTCTCGTTGACCATATTGTCGTTGGTGATGAGCAGCTGCGCTACGGTGTGGTGGTATTCCCCAAAGAGTTTGTCATAAGTATACATCAGCTCGCACTGACCCACCGCTGCGGCGGCCTGCTTTCCGGGGATATCCTGGGGCCGCTGCCGCAGTCCCAGTTTGCCTACGCCCATGCCGATGGCACCGGAGGAAACCAGAATCACTTCATGGCCTGCGTTTTTGATATCACTCATGGTTTTGCAAAGCAGCTCCACCCGGCGGATATTCAGATGCCCCGTGGCATGAGCCAGGGTGGAGGTGCCGATTTTGATGACGATGCGCATATCTCTTTCGCCCCCAAACATAAAATTTGGAAATAGTATAGCACTTTTGCGGGCGGATGGAAAGAGGAGAATGATAAATTAGAAGTTAGAAATTACAAATACCGCAGGTGAGAGCATGCTCTGCAGGGACCGGCGCCCTCGACGGCCCCTTGTGCAGAACGTAGGTGGTGGCGACACACAACAAAATCACCCCCACAGGCGGGATACCTGCGGGGGTGAAACATTGCCATATCAGTTGGTATAGTTATCGAAATAGCCCTGAATGTGGATGATGGGGGTGCCCTTGTCGCCGGAGCCGGAGGTCAGGTCGCACAGAGAGCCGATCAGATCCGTCAGGCGGCGGGGAGTGGTGCCCTGAGAAGCCATGGAACCGGCCAGATCGCCCTTGGCACGGATGGCACCTTCGATGGCGGCCTTCAGTTCTGCGCCCTTCAGGTCGGCAAAGTCGTTGTCGGCCAGATACTTCAGCTTCAGCTCGTTGGGAGTGCCTTCCAGACCGGCAGTGTAAGCGGGGGACACCACGGGGTCAGCCAGCTCCCAGATCTTGCCCACGGGATCCTTGAAAGCGCCGTCGCCGTAGACCATGACTTCCACCAGCTTGCTGGTCTTTTCCAGGAAGCTGTTCTGGATGTCCATCACCAGATCCTGGCAGTCTCTGGGGAAGAGCTTGACCATGTCTTCGGTGGACTTGTTGGAGCCCAGCAGGCCGTACTTTTCGTTGCA
>CAYXUI010000014.1:0-33449 GCA_964468195.1 uncultured Oscillospiraceae bacterium
TGACCATGTCTTCGGTGGACTTGTTGGAGCCCAGCAGGCCGTACTTTTCGTTGCAGCCGCTGCCGTTTACGGGAGCATTCAGGATATCGTCCAGACCGCAGACCTTCTCGGCACCGGCACCCCACAGCAGACGCTTGGTGCGGGCACGGGTGTGAACATCGCAGGTCAGCACATTCTTGGTGTAGTCCAGGATCACCCGGGGATCGTTGGCGAAGACCACTTCCACCTCGGCACCCTCTTCCCGGACGATGTCGGAGTAGTACTGCACATAGTCCACCAGAGTGAAGGGGTGCAGGTTCTCGCCGAACAGGGCACGGTAGCGCTCCAGAGACAGAACATCGGAGAAGGGGTTGATCTTGGCTTCGTCCAGCTTGTCCAGAGAGACCAGCTCGTTGCCCACTTCGTCAGAGGGGTAGCTCAGCATCAGCACCACCTTCTTGGAGCCCCGGGCAATACCCCGCAGGCAGATGGCGAAACGGTTCCGGGACAGGATGGGGAAAATCACGCCCACGGTCTCGCCACCCAGCTTGGCACGGACATCGGTGGCGATGGCATCCACGGATGCGTAATTGCCCTGGGCCCGGGCCACAACGGACTCGGTAACGGCAACAACATCCCGGTTGCGCATTTCATAGCCTTCGCTCTGGGCGGCCTCCAGCACGGAGTCCACAACGATCTTGGCAAGATCGTCACCCTCACGGATGATGGGGCAGCGGATGCCTCTGGAAACGGTTCCGACTTTTCTTTCCATAAAAGATAACCTCATTTCTCCGACCGGTCAGGGCCGGAATAGAATCAAATCAACACAAATAGTTATACAGCAATTCCGTGGATTTTTCAATGATTTTTTTATGAAAAGATGGCATAGGCAACACTTTCCAAAATTGTAAGAAATCACAACTATGTTATCGGTGCATACCAAACAGTGGCCGTGCCACCCGTTTATACAGGAGCATAGTCAGCACGGAGACCACCGTGCCCTTTACCACGTTCAGCGGTGCCACGCAGAGAATGACGAAGGTGGTGACATTGCGCACGCCACCCCAGATGGCGGTGCCCATGGCCACGATGGTGTCCAGAGGCAGGCCGTAGAGTTCGGAGAATTTGGGCAGCAGATAGATGGCGTTGAAGGCACTGCCGAAAACCGTCAGGCTCACCGTGCCCAAAATCAGGCCGATGATGGCACTGTGCCGGGATTTGCTCTCGTGATACCAGATGGTAGCCGGGAGCACGAAGGAGCAACCCACCACGAAATTGGCCAGATCTCCCACAAAGGCGGTGGAGGTGCCTTTCAGCAGCAGTTTCAGCAGGATCTTCACTCCTTCACAGGCCACACAGGCACTGGGTCCCAGGTAAAAGCCGCACAGCAGCACCGGCAGTTCGGAAAAGTCCAGCTTGTAAAATTCCGGTGCCAGAAACAGCAGAGGAAAATCCAGCATGTGCAGCACCGTGGCAATGGCGGCGCAGATGCCGATGATACTGATCCGCCGGGCGGGGGTGATGGCGCGGACTTGTTTCAGATGCTTCTCTATCAATTTCGTCCCAAAGCCCAGAATCGCCACGATGGCAACGGAGATCAGCAAAAAGCCCAGATTGTCCCAAATCAGTTCCCAGTTCATAAAAGCCACCTCACAAACAAAATACGCCCCGAGTATCCACTCAGGGCGTAAACATACGATAAACGTGTGTGTACCTTCTTCCATCCAGACTATACTGTCGGTTTCGGAGTTGCACCGAATCGGCACCGAAGTGCTCGCGGACTATACCGCCGGTGGGGAATTCCACCCCGCCCTGAAGATACTGTTCAGTTCTCCTACAGCATAGCACGCTGCTGCCTGCTTGTCAAGGGCGGGGATTTGTGATAAAGTAGGAAATAATCAGGAATGCAAATCAAGAGTCGAAATAATTTCGTAGCCAATAAAATGCGAAAACTGTAAGCTTTGGCTGAATCCGTCATCCCGGGGGAGCGACAGCGAGTCGAGGGATCTTGGCACTTACCCACTGCGTAAATGACATTTAGTGCGTAGATCCCTCCACGCGGCTTCGCCTTGGTCGGGATGACATCGGTCTTCACACTTTAATCGCCTCTGCTCTCCGTGGGGCTGGTTGCTGCCGGCATCTGGAAGCCCTGGATGTGCCCCTTTGCGGCGGTGTTGGTCACGTCGCCGCCGATGACTTTGTTTTTGTAGATCAGCACCGTGGCATAGACCGGCTCTGTGGCGCCGGGGTAGTTGTTGATCTGGTAGACATAACGCAGAACATTCTTCCCGGCGTATTGACTTAGATCATAACCCTGACTTTTTTGCAGGGCGTTGTAGCGGTCAAAGACCTGGCTGCTTTCTGCCGGAATCTTCACCTGACTGGATTCTCTGGGGGAAGTCGTGACTTCCCAGCCGAAATCCGTGAGAAATTTCACCCGGCCATCGTTGCTGCTTAAGGCCGGGGCGGCGGTCTCAGCGGTCTCGCCTCCGCCCAGCAGCAAAATCAGGGCCAGGATCAGGGCGGCCACGGCGGCAAGCCCCAGCAATATTTTCTTAAAATCGACCTTTGTGGTCATCACCATCATAATGGATCCCTCCCGGTGTTATTCGGTGCTACAGCCTATGCTCTACCGGCGGGGAAAAGAACGGAGGAACCATGGAACGATTGGATAAATTTCTGTGCGACAGCGGGGCAGGGACCCGCTCGCAGGTCAAGCTCATCTTGAAAGCCGGCCGGGTCACGGTGGATGGCACCGTGGAGTGGGACAACAGCCGGAAAATCGACCCGAAGACCCAGGTTATCACGCTGGACGGGGAAATTCTGGGCGGAAAGCGGCGGTTGGTGGGAATGCTGAATAAGCCCGCCGGTTATGTCACCGCTACAGAAGACCCAGTAGAGAAGACTGTCATGGAGCTGCTGCCGCAGGAATGGGAGGCCATGGAGGTAAAACCCGTGGGGCGGCTGGACAAGGCCACGGAAGGTCTGTTGCTGTTCACCAATGACGGCGACCTGCTCCACCGGCTCATCAGCCCCAAAAAGGAAGTGCCGAAAATCTACTACGCCCAACACGAAGGTCAGGCTACTGGGGAAGATGTGGCTGCTTTCGCCGCCGGGCTGACATTACGGGACGGAACGGTTTGCCGCAGTGCAATTCTGGAGCCGCTGGGACCGGAGGAGAGTCTGGTGACGGTCTGCGAAGGGAAATATCATCAGGTTCGCCGGATGATGGCCTCCCGGAATATGCCGGTGACCTATCTGGAACGGCGGCAGGAGGGGAATCTTTCCCTTGGCGACCTGCCCAGAGGGGAAACACGGGAACTGACGGAAGCAGAAATCGCCGGTCTGGAGAAGAATACCTGATTTCAACAATGTCATCCTGAGCGAGCGGTAGCGAGTCGAAGGATCTACGCAGTTGCCAACACTTATGCAGCCGGTCAGTGCCAAGATCCCTCCACTCGCTTTGCTCGGTCGGGATGACATTTTTTTACATTGTACAGGCCATTGACGACGGTGCTGTGGCACCGGCAATCGCAGTTTTCAGTGCACTGCCCCATAGGAAGGGTCTGAGTACCTTATAATAGAATAGGGCATTTTGCCGGGAGAAAAACCGGTTTGGCCGGTGAGAAGAAAGATTCTATTGGAATATTACCTAAAAAAGAGGATAGTTTTTACAATAAAATGTCAAAAGGCACTTGCAATGTGCGCAAAATGCGTGTATAATAAACATGCAATTTTGTGAAATGCGCATTTATGCAAGATACTAAGGAGTGACAGAAAGATGTCCAACAGTGTTTTTCAGAGCGTGATCGTTCAGTTAAGAGAGATTTCCGACCGTACCTTTGGCGTTATGGATACGGAAGGCTGCGTGGTTTCCTGCACCGATATGTCCATGCTGGGTGAGCGGTGGGCCGATGCTGCCCTGAAGGTGGGCAACGCCGCTGAGGGTGTGGTGACCTTCGCCCAGAAGAGCTTCAAGGCCATTTTGGGAAGCTCCAACTATTTTGAGTACGCCGTGTTCTGCACCGGCGATGACGAGTTGGCAAAGAGCTACTGCCAGATGGCGTACATTGCCCTGAATGATGCCAAGAGCTTCTACGAGGAAAAGCACGACCGGGGCACCTTCGTGAAGAATATTATCATGGATAACATCCTGCCCGGCGACATTTACATCCGGGCCAAGGAGCTGCATTTTGCCACCGATGCCCCCCGGGCCGTGTTCCTGATCCGGCAGGTGGGCCACAGCGACGTGGCTACCGTGGATGTGCTGTGTGGCATGTTCCCGGACAAGCAGCAGGATTTCGTTTTGTCCATCAATGAGACGGACATTGCCGTGATCCGGCAGGTCACCGGCGGCGTCACCGCTGAGGAGCTGGAAAAGGTGGCCCAGGGCATTGAAGACACTCTGAAAAACGAGCTGCGGATCAAAACCATTATCGGTATTGGCACCGTGGCGGAGCACCTGCGGGAGCTGGCGGATTCCTACAAGGAAGCCCAGACTGCCATCGAAGTGGGTAAAGTCTTTGACACCGAGAAGAGTGTCATGCACTATGAAAATCTGGGCATTGGCCGTTTGATCTACCAGCTGCCTACCACCCTGTGTGAGATCTTCCTGCGGGAGGTCTTTAAGAAGAATTCTCTGGACTCTCTGGATCAGGAGACCCTGTTTACTATCAACAAGTTCTTTGAGAACAGCCTGAACGTTTCCGAGACTTCCCGGAAACTCTTCGTCCACCGTAACACCCTGGTCTATCGTCTGGAAAAGATCCGCAAGCTCACCGGCCTGGATCTGCGGCAGTTTGACGATGCCATCGTGTTCCGGGTAGCCCTGATGGTGCGCCAGTATCTGGTGTCCCGGGAGAACCGGTAATTACAGGGAAAGCTGCAAGGTAATCCCTTCCCCCGGGGGGAAGGTGCCCCGGAGGGGCGGAAGAGGAACGGCGAAACCTTACGCCTTGCAGGAAGTCTGTTACAGCGCAGAAATCATAACGTTTCCGCCCGCATTCCTCTTCAGGCACCGCCTTGCGGCGGTGCCAGCTTCTCCCCGGGAGAAGCGATCTGCATCCTTCGGATGCTCTGAGGTGAAGCCCTGTTCTTATTTACTTCAAGCTGCTATTTCCCGCAGAAATTTCTGCCTGAAATGGCAGCTTTTTTGCGGGCGGCGGGGTTGCTTGCTTTATGTAAACCGGAAATGCGGAGAAAGCTGAAGTTTTTTTCAGAAAAAATGTGGAATATTTGTGAATTCTTTGGAAACAGCCAATCATTTGCAGAATTGCATTGACAAGATTCTTACAATGTGTTACAATTTATTACACTGCGGGCGGATATCAGACGATCCGCACCTATGACAGGAGATTATACATATGATTCAATTTACCGATGTTGTGAAAACCTATGTGCAGGGCAACAACGCACTCAACGGTGTTACCATGCAGATCGAAGACGGTGAATTTGTCTTTTTGATCGGCCCTTCCGGTTCCGGTAAGTCTACCATCATTAAGCTTATCACCGGCGAGTTGAAGCCCACCTCCGGTACCGTCCATGTCAACGGCTATTCTCTGGAGCGGATCCGCAAGCGGGAGATCCCTTACCTGCGCCGTACCGTTGGTGTCGTGTTCCAGGATTTCCGGCTCATCGACAAAATGACCGTTTACGAAAACGTGGCCTTTGCCATGCGTGTGGTCGGTGCAAAGGAAAAGGAAATCAAGGAGCGTGTTCCCTACGTTTTGGAACTGGTTGGTCTGGAAGGCAAAATGAACCGCCATCCCAACGAGATGTCCGGCGGCGAGCAGCAGAGACTGGCCATCGCCCGGGCGCTGGTGAACAACCCCAGCACCATCATCGCAGACGAGCCCACCGGTAACCTGGACCCGGAGCGTTCCTTTGAAATCATGGCATTGCTCCAGGAGATCAACAATCTGGGTACCACCGTTCTGGTGGTTTCCCACGACCAGAATCTGGTGGAACTGTTTGGCAAGCGCGTCGTCTCCATTGATGAAGGCGCCGTGGTCAGCGACAGTGGCGAAGAAGAGGAGGAAGAGCAGACTTATGAAGCTGAATAATATCGGATATCTGTTAAAGGAAGGCTTCCGGGGCATTTTCCTCCATGGCTTTATGTCCTTCGCGGCTGTGTGCGTCACCGTGGCGTGTCTCGTCATTGTGGGCAGCTTTTCCATTCTGGCTTACAATCTGGACGTGATGGTGGAAGACCTGAACCAGACCAGTGAAATTCTGGTGTATGTGGACTCAGATCTGTCCGATGCCGAGGCCCGTTCCATCGGCACCAAAATCAATTTGCTGGATAACGTGCTGCAATCCACCTTTGTTTCCCGGGAGGAAGCACTGGAGGATTTCGTGGCTGACCATAACGGCGACAGCGCTTTCTCCGGTGTACAGGCTTCCGATCTGCGGCACCGCTATGTGGTGACACTGGAAGACAACACCAAAATGGAGCAGACCGATGAAGCGCTGAAGCAGATTCCCGGCGTGGCCAAGACCAATGCCGCTTACGAGCTGGCAGAGGGCTTCTCCACCATCCAGAGTGTGCTGCACATTGTTTCTTACGCCATCATTGCGGTGCTGTTGGTGATCTCTCTGCTGATTATCTCCAACACCGTTAAGCTGGCCATGTATGACCGGAAGGACGAGATCGCCATTATGAAAATGGTGGGCGCCACCAACGGCTTCATCCGTCTGCCCTTCGTGGTGGAAGGTTTCACCCTGGGTATGCTGGGTGCCGTGCTGGCCTTCGGCTTGGAATGGGTGGGCTACGATGCCCTGGTGCAGCGGATCAACGGCATTGATGCGCTGCAGCTGTTCAACTTCGTTGCCTTCCAGGAACTGCTGATTCCCATGATGGTGGTATTCGCCGTTGCCGGTATGTTTGTCGGCATCGTGGGCAGCTGGACTTCCATCCGGAAGTTTATGAATGTGTGATTTCGGTATTTGAGTCGAACGGAAGGAAATATCCGACCATTGACCGCTCCTGTCAGCACGCTAACGTCAAAGGGTTATGCGTTTCGTAGGGCGGGGGCATGCCCCCGCCCTACGAAAAGAAAGCTTTCTATTTCACAGCCTGCTGTAAACCGGAATCCCACAGATAAAACCGTTTAAGGAATACTCGTTATGTGTACACACAGAAAACAATGTGCTTTGATTTCCGCCCTGCTGGCGGCGGCGCTGTGCTTTGGCGCGGTGCCTGTCCCGGCGGCAGCAGCTTCTTCTGCGGAGATTCAGGAAGAAATCGACGCGCTGGAAGAAAAAAGCAAGGAAATTCAGAAGCAGATCGATGGCATTCAAAGTCAATATGATGCCAATTATTCCGAAATGTCGGATATCGTGGCAAAAAAAGCTGCCATCGATGAAGAAATTACCCTCTTAAACAGCAAAATCGAAACTACCAATGACCAGATCGCTGCTTATAACCAGCTCATTGCGGATACCCAGGACGAACTGGAAGATGCCCAGGAAGAACTTCGGGCGCTCAGTGAAGCCCATCGGGAGCGGATCCGGGTCATGGAAGAAGAGGGAAATTTGACTTACTGGCAGGTCATCTTCCAGGCCAACAGCTTTACGGATCTTCTTGACCGCATCGACATGATGCAGGAGATCAGTGCGGCAGACCGCCGCCGGATCGAGCAAATGCGCATTGCGGCAGACATCGTGGATGCCACCCAGATGAATCTGGAAAATGAAAAGGCTTCTCTGGAAGAAGTCCGGGAGCAGTTGTCAGCGGACGAAGCGGCGCTGGAAGAAAAGCGCACGGAATCCGATGACCTGCTCTACGAGCTGGAAAAGAAATCCGAAGAATTTGAAATTCTGCTGGCGGAATCCGAAGTCCTTCAGGAAGAACTCATGGACGAGATTGCCCAGAAGGAAGCGGAATTAAAGGAAGCCAAGTACGATGAAAATCTGAAAAAGCTGGCCCTGCAGGGCGAAAATCCCCCCTCCGATGCTACCTGGATCACCCCCACCACCGGTTGGCGGCTCACCAGTGCCTTCGGTATGCGGCTGCATCCCGTGCTGGGCTATTACCGGATGCACAACGGCATCGATATGGCCACCGCCCAGGGTACCCCTGTCTATGCCACCCGGGCCGGTAAGGTCACCAAGACCGCCTATCAGGCTGGCGGCGCCGGTAATTACGTCAGTATCAACCATCTGGATGGATTTTCCTCCATCTACATGCACATGACCCATTACATCGTGTCCGAGGGGCAGACCGTCACCGCCGGACAGATCATCGGCTATGTTGGCTCCACCGGCATTTCCACCGGTGCCCATTTGCATTTTGGCGTATCCTACGCCGGAACGTATGTCAACCCTCTGGCCTACATCACTTAAAATATCGGATGTAGCAGCCTCCCGCTTGAAAGGAGTGCAGTTATGAACAAACGCAAACGTATGGTGTCCATTCTGGCAGGTGTTATGGCCTTTGTCATGGTGCTGAGCCTGATTTTGAGCCTGATCCCCACCCGGACCTACGCCGCTTCCTCCAGCGAGATCCGCAAGCAGATCAACCAGTTGCAGGAAGAAAAGGAAGAAATTCAGGAGAAGATCAAAGAGGTCCAGGCCCAGTACGAGGAAAATGAAGATGAGATCGCCGACATCATCGCCAAGAAAAATGTCATCGATCAGGAAATTCAGCTGCTGACTACTCAGATCACCAATATGAATGAGCAGTTGTCTGCCTACAATATCCTCATTGCCGACAAGCAGGACGAACTGGACAACGCCGAGGAACGGTACAACACCCTGAATGAAGAAAACAAAGTCCGCATCCGCACCATGGAGGAAGAGGGGGAGCTGAGCTACTGGGAAGTGCTCTTCAAGGCCAACAACTTCTCCGATCTGCTGGACCGGCTGAATATGGTGGAAGAGATCGCTGCCTCGGATAACCGCCGCCTGAAGGAACTCAGCGAAGCTGCCGATCAGGTGGAAGTGGCTCAGGAAGTTCTGGTGGAAGAAAAGGCGGAAATGGAAGAAGCCAAGAAAGAACTGGACGAAACCGAAGCCCAGCTGGCAGACAAACGGCAGGAAGCTGACGATCTGCTGCAGGAACTGCTGACCAAGGCAGATGACCTGGAAGCTTTGAAGGCGGAATTTGAGCTTCAGGAAGAAGAGTTCCTGAACCAGATCGCCCAGAAAGAAACGGAATACAGCGAAGCCAAGCAGCGGGAATGGGAAGCTTACATGGCAACCTACACCCAGCCTACTCAGGCGGAAGCCGGCAGCAGTGGCAGCAGCGGAACCACCAGTTCCGGCGGTACCGGTGGTACAGCCAGCAGCGGCGGTTGGGTGGTGCCTTGCAGCTATACGTCCATTACCTCTCCCTTTGGCTACCGGGATTCCCCCACCACCGGCGCTTCTACTTACCATCAGGGTGTGGACCTGGATACCGGCACCGGCTGGACGGTGGTGGCGTCCAGAGCTGGCACTATCGTGGCAGCGACCTATAGTTCCAGCGCCGGCAACTATGTAAAGATCGACCATCACGATGGTTTCTGCTCGATTTATATGCACTTGAACAGCTATAACGTCAGCGTTGGCCAGAATGTCAGCGCCGGCCAGCAGATCGGAACCACCGGATCTACGGGAGTATCTACCGGTGACCATCTGCACTTTGGTATTTCGCTGAACGGTGTATGGGTCAATCCCTGCCTGTATGTGGCACTGTAAAGAATAAAAATGTTCCCACAGCCCGGAATGGGCTGTGGGAATCCCTATAATTGGAGTTGAGTCCTATGAAGAAAAAGATTCTGATTGCCTTTTCCTATTTGCTGGTAGCCACACTGGCGGTGACAGGAACTTTGTATTTCACCGGTGGCTATTCCAAGTTGGATGAGATCGAAAGCCTCATTGCCAACTGTTTCATTGGTGAAGTGGACATGGCTGCGGTGGAGGATGCCGCTGCAAACGCCATGGTGGCGGCCACCAATGACCGGTGGAGCTATTACCTCACCGCGGAAGAATATGAAACCCATTTGGAGCAGGTGAATAATGCCTATGTGGGCATCGGCATCACCATCCAGCTGGAAGAGGGAGAAGGTTACCGCATTGTGTCGATCACCGCCGGTGGCCCGGCGGAAGAAGCGGGACTGGAAGTGGATGATCTGCTCATCAATGCGGACGATCAGGATCTGCGGCAGCTGGAGATCGAGGCTGTCCGGGACATCGTCAAGGGCAGGGAAGGCACCACCGTTTCGTTGCAAGTTCTCCGGAAGGGGGAAGTCCGCTCCTTTAACGTGGAACGGCGGAGCGTGGAGACCCCGGTGGCTACCTACGAAATGGTCACCGATACCATCGGCCTTGTCACCATTGCCAATTTTGACAGCCGCTGCGCCGAAGAAAGCATCGCCGCCGTTGAATCCCTGCAAAAGCAGGGGGCGAAGAAGCTGATTTTCGATGTGCGCTACAATCCCGGCGGTTATGCCCATGAGCTGGTGGAGCTGCTGGACTATCTCCTGCCGGAGGGGGACCTGTTCCGCACGGTGCGCTATGACGGCAAGGAAAATGTGGACACTTCTGACGAGAAGTTCCTGAATATGCCCATGGCGGTGCTGGTGAACGCTAATTCCTACTCGGCGGCGGAATTCTTTGCCGCTGCCTTGCAGGAATATGAGGCGGCAGTGATCGTGGGTCAGCAGACTGTGGGAAAAGGGTATTTTCAGACCACCTATGTGCTGGAAGACGGTTCCGCCCTGGCACTGTCCATCGGGGAATATTATACCCCCAAGGGCGTCAATTTGGCAGGTACCGGCATTACCCCGGACGTGGAAGTGGAGATGACTGAGGAGCAGGAAGCAGGGCTGTACTATGGCACCCTGACCCCGGATGAAGATCCCCAGCTCCAGGCTGCCATTGCTGCACTGAAATAACTGCGTTATGCAGAAAAATACAGGAGGAAAATCACATGGAAAGCATTTTGTTGAAGCGTCGTTCCGTCCGGAAGTATTTGCCCCGGCAGGTCAGTGACGAGAAGCTGGATGCAGTGCTGGAAGCGGGCCTCTATGCTCCTACCGGCAAGAATAACCAGAAGCCCGTTATGGTGGCTGTCCGGGACAAGGAAACCCGGGATTTGCTGTCTAAGCTGAACGCACAGGTCATGGGAGTGGATATGGATCCGTTCTATGGCGCACCCTGCGTCATTGTGGTGCTGGCAGACCCCACCTTCCCCACCTGGCTGTATGACGGCTCTCTGGTTCTGGGCAATCTTCTGAATGCCGCCGAAGAGCAGGGCCTGGGTGCCTGTTGGATCCACCGTGCTCAGGAGACCTTCGATTCCCCGGAGGGGAAAGCCTTGCTGAAGCAGTGGGGCATCCCGGAACACTACCGTGGCATCGGCAATTGCATTCTGGGCTACGCCGCAGAAGAGCCCGCCGAAAAGCCCCGGGCCGAAGGCCGAATCATAAAGGTGTAATAGAAAAGAACCGAGCAGGAAACTGCCCGGTTCTTTTTGCGCTTTATGTGACGGGTGCACCTTCGAGAACCCGGCGGGGGCATGCCCCGCCCTACGAGGTTCAACTCTTAATTCGCATAACTGTCCACTGTCAACTATCAATTGTCAACTGTGTCATCCTCTCCCCACAGCATGGCGCATTTGACGGCTTTGTGCCAGCCTTTCAGGAGCTTGGCGCGGGTCACTTCTTCCATTTCCGGACAGAAAATGCGGTTGATGGCCCAGTTGTCTTTGATATCTTCCAGACTGTCCCAGTAGCCCACCGCCAGACCGGCAAGATATGCGGCACCCAGCGCAGTGGTCTCGATGCACTGGGGGCGGTGGACTTCACAGTTTAAGATATCGCTTTGGAACTGCATAAGGAAATTGTTGGCGCAGGCACCGCCGTCCACTTTCAGTGCGGTGATGGGAATGCCGGAATCCTGCTCCATGGCCTTGCAGATATCGCTGGTCTGGTAGGCCAGACTTTCCAGCGTGGCCCGCACCAGATGCGCCCGGGCAAAACCCCGGGTCACGCCCACCACACAGCCCCGGGCGTGCTGGTTCCAGTAGGGGGCACCCAAACCCGTGAAGGCGGGGACAACATAGGCCCCGGCGGTGTCTTTCACGGAGGTGGCGTATTGGTAGCTTTCTTTGGCGGTGGTCAGCACATCCAGCTGATCCCGGAGCCACTGAATGGCGGCACCGGCCACGAAAATGCTGCCTTCCAGGGCATATTGGACCTGATCCGAGGCACTGGCGGCAATGGTGGTGACCAAGCCGTTGTGGCTTTCCACGGGAGTTTCTCCGGTGTTCATCAGCAGAAAACAGCCGGTACCGTAGGTGTTCTTCATCTGCCCCGGCTGGAAGCAGCACTGGCCGAACATGGCGCACTGCTGGTCCCCGGCGGCCCCGGCAATGGGGATCTCCCCACCCAGAAGGGAATACTCCGTCTTGCCGTACAGGCAGGAGGAGGGCTTCACCTCCGGAAGAAGGGATTTGGGGATGTCCAGCAGTTCCAGTAATTCGTCGTCCCAGCATAGATCGTGGATGTTGTAGAGCATGGTGCGGCTGGCGTTGGTGCGGTCGGTGACATGCACCTTTCCCCCGGTGAGGTTCCAGATCAGCCAGGCGTCAATGGTGCCAAAGAGAAGTTCTCCCCGGTCTGCCCTCTCCCGGGTACCGGGAACGTTGTCCAGAATCCATTTGATCTTGGAGCCGGAAAAATAGGCGTCGGGAACCAGACCGGTCTTGCGGCGGATGGTATCGGCATAGCCCCTGGCAGTCAGATCGTCGATGATATCGGCGGTGCGGCGGCACTGCCAGACGATGGCATTGCAGACAGGTTCGCCGGTCTCCTTGTCCCAGATGACGGTGGTCTCCCGCTGGTTGGTGATGCCGATGGCGGCAATGTCCTCCACCTGGACTCCCAGTTTTTCCATGGCGTTTTTGGCCACTTCCAGGGTGGTGCGCCAGATCTCCATGGGGTCGTGCTCCACCCAACCGGGCTGAGGGAAGATCTGCCGGAACTCCCGCTGAGCGGTGGCACAGATGGTACCGGCGTGGTCAAACAGGATGCACCGGGAACTGGTGGTTCCCTGATCCAGAGCCAGAATGTAAGACATGATGGCTTTCTCCTTCCGGGTGTGTTTCTGTTCTTCCCATGATACCAAATCCGGGCAGGGAAGTCAATTTTACAGCCAGCACATTTGTGCTGGCTGTGTCTGTTAGTGTTGCGCCAGATATTCCAGCACGGTCTCCCGGGTGGGGATACTGGGAATGCCGCCGGGATGTTCCGTGGACAGGCTGGCGGCGGTGCAGGCGTAGGTGCCGATGAAGCGCAGGTCTTCCTCCGTCAGCTCCCCAATGGATTTATGCAGCTCCAGCAGCCGGGCCACGGCACTGCCGCCGAAGATATCTCCGGCACCGGTGGTGTCTACCGGCTGGACCTTGGGACTGGGGATACAACATTGGGCAGTTGCGGTTTTCAGCAGACAACCGTCGGGGCCAAGGGTCACCATGGCCAGGGATACGCCGCATTTCGTCAGGAGCTTGTCGGCCCCTTCTTCCGGGGTGCAGTTCCAGAGAAATTCCACTTCATTGTCGCTGATCTTCACCACATCGGCCTGATGAAGGCTCCACAAAATCTGGCGCTTGGCCTCCTCCGGATCCCGCCACAGGGGCAGCCGGAGGTTGGGGTCGCAGGTAATAAGCGTTCCCTTTCCCTTGGCGTAGGCAATGGCCTGTTGGGTAGCAGAGCGTACCGGCTCCGCCGTCAGGCTCAGGGTGCCAAAGTGGAAAATTTTGGCCTCGTCGATGAGGCTTTTGTCCACTTCCTCCCAGTGGAGCTGGGTATCTGCGCCGGGCTTCCGGGCGAAGGAGAAGGAACGGTCTCCCGTTTCATCGAAGGTGACGAAGGCCAGGGTGGTGAATACATCCGGATCCACCAGTATCCCCCGGGTCTCGATGCCGGCCCGGTTTAAGGTGCCGAGGAGCAGATGGCCGAAGGCATCGTCACCGACTTTCCCCAACATGGCGGTTTTCAAACCGCAGGCGTTCAGGGCACCCAGAAAATTTCCCGGGGCGCCGCCGGGATTGGCGGCCATAGTGGGGTATCCGTTTTCGTCGGTACTGCGCTCGGCAAAATCAATGAGCAGTTCGCCCAGTGCGACCACATCCATCATGCTTTTGCCTCCGGATATTCGGTGCACAGCAACCGGTAGGGTTCTTCGTCCTCTTCAATGGCGGGGAACCGACCCATGGGCGGGTTGAAGCGGTTGTCGTTGGCATCATCATTGCACTGGGAAACCTCTCCCAGCAGCACGGGACCGGTGCCGGGCTCCACTTCAAAATCGTGGTACAGATACTGCTGGATGAAAATGCTCTCGCCGGGGGTCAGCCGAATTTGCGTTCCGGCAGGGACGGTATAGGTCCGGCCATCGGTGTGGACGGTGACATCGGTCTCATAATTGATGGACTCGTCGGGGTTGGAATTGTACACCCGGATCAGCACATTGCCGCCGCCCCGGTTGATGATGTCCTCGGTTTTGTACCAGTGGAAGTGATTGGGAGAATACTGGCCTTCCTTCAGGTACAATAGCTTTTCAGCGTAGACTTTGGGGTATTTATCGGACATGGTCTGGGAGCCGTTGCGGATGGTGATGAGGGAGAAACCCATCTTGTCAAAGTCGCCCATGCCGTAGTCGGTGATGTCCCAGCCCAGGCAGCAATCCCGGACTTCGTCATATTCATGCCCCTTTTCCTGCCAATCCGCAGGGGTGAAGTGGCAGAAAGGAGGCAGGTAGCAGCGATAGGTTTCACACATGGCTTCCAGCTCTTTCAAAGCCGTGTTGATCTCGGAACGTTTCATGTTGAGCTCTCCTTTTGTACCGGGGATAAAATGATAGAATAACAGTAGCATTTTTGCGATAAATTGTCAAAGGCCTTTCCGGGCCTGCTCCACGGTTTTTGGCTGGATTTCCGGAATTCTGCCAATTGTACAAATCCTGCCCCTGTTTTTCGGCAGAAATCACAATGGCTTTTTTGCGGGATCTTTCAGAGGGTAAACCCGCAGAAGCTATGCCTGGGAAACAATCAGCGCCGTCTATAAGAATGTAGTTACCTGATATGTGATTTCCTGATGGAGATAAGCTTTGACATTTTACCGCATATCCCGTATAATAGCGGCATCCTGCATTCCCGGGCGTTTTCCCGGGAAATATGCGCAGCAGTCCTTCTTCAGACTGCCGCGTTTTTTGTTGGAATGGACCGGGGAAAACCGGATATGCTAGAGAAACTTGTAAACTACGTTATGGAGGAAACAAATGAGAGGAATCCCGTCTTTGATCACCGATATCCGCAAGAAAGTCTTTACCGAAGTGGCCCGGATGGCCTACAACGGTGGCGACTACAGCCAGGCTGAGGACCTGCCCTTCAAGATCGTCCCTGGCGATCAGCCGTTGCACCGGGAATCCATTTTCCTGGAGCGTGCCATTGCCGGGGAACGGGTGCGGCTGGCCATGGGTCTGGATATCCGGCCCATTCAGACCCGCAGCCTGATGACCGAAGGCATGGACGCTGCTGCCATTGCCCAGCAGTATTATGAGCCGCCCCTCATTAACATCATTCCCTATGCCTGCCACGCCTGCCCCACCAACCGCTATCAGGTCACTTCCCTGTGCCAGAATTGTCTGGCCTCTTCCTGCCAACAGGTTTGTCCCAAGGGTGCCATTTCCTTCGTCAACGGCAGAAGCTTCATCGATCAGGAAAAGTGCATCAAGTGCGGAAAATGCGCCAAGGCATGCCCCTATAACGCCATCGTCCACCTGGAGCGCCCCTGTGCCGCTTCCTGTGGCATGGATGCCATTAGCTCTGACGAGCATGGCCGGGCGGTGATCCATCAGGACAAGTGTGTGGCCTGCGGCCAGTGTCTGGTGTCCTGCCCCTTCGGTGCCATCGTGGACAAGGGCCAGATCTTCCAGGTCATCCAGTCCATTTTGCAGGGAGATGAAGTCATTGCCATCGTAGCCCCGGCATTCATCGGTCAGTTCAGCGGTCAGGCTTCCCCCGGCAAGCTGGTGACTGCAATGAAGAAACTGGGTTTTGCCAATGTGGTGGAGGTTGCCATCGGTGCCGACCTGTGTACGATTGAAGAAGCCAAGGACTTTTTGGAAAAGGTGCCCTCCCAGCAGAATTATATGGCAACGTCCTGCTGCCCTGCTTGGCACTCCATGATCTACAAGCTCTTCCCCGGGGAGAAGGAGAAAATTTCCATGACCCTGACCCCCATGGTCTTCACCGCCCGGCTGATGAAGAAGGAACACCCCGGCTGCAAGGTGGTCTTTGTGGGTCCCTGTGCCGCCAAGAAGCTGGAAGCCATCCGGGAGACCATCCGCTCCGATGTGGATTTCGTGCTGACCTTTGAAGAACTCATGGGCATGTTTGAAGCCAAGGAAATCGATTTTTCACAGCTGGAAGAAAGCGAAGGCCTGAATGAAGGCACTGCTGCCGGCCGTGGCTTTGCTGTCTCCGGCGGCGTCGCCAAGGCAGTGACGGATCTGGCTCAGGCCACCCACCCCGGTCTGGAGATCAAGACCGCCCGGGCCGAAGGCCTCCGGGACTGCCGGAAGCTGATGATGGGTGCGAAAGCCGGAAAGTATAACGGTTACCTTTTGGAAGGTATGGCCTGCCCCGGCGGCTGCGTTGCTGGCCCCGGCACCGTTCTCAGTGTGGACAAGGCCACGAAATTCGTGGAAAAGTACAGTAAGGAAGCCTTTGCCGAAAGCCCCCTGGAATCCGCTTACCGGGATCTGGGAGAAGAGCTGGACTGAGGTTAGTGGATAGTTGATAGCTGATAGCTGATAGTGGATAGTGTGAATCAAGAGTTGCCAGTTTTGTGCCGCTCTTTGGGAAGGCACCTGTGTGTGCAACGCAGAAATCAAGTGCGTGACGGGGGAATCCAACGCCCCTTTGGCTGACTTCTTTGGTTACTTTCTTGTTCAGCGACAAGAAAGTAACGTGCCTTTCCCCTTATTGGAAAGGCATTGCAGCCATTGGCTGCTTTACAAACTGTCGATATCTTGCACCACAAATTTCTTCCTCCTGCCGCATAAAATTTCCCCATCTGGCAAACAATACCTCCGAAATCAAATTTTGGAGGTATGAACATGGATCGTATCCGTTTTGGCGTTTTGGCGCTGGCGGTATGTTGTTTGCTTTCCCTGCCGGTGACGGCGGCGGAGGTGGACAGTGATGCCGTTTATTGCTTCTCTACGGAGGACTTTTCTCGGGAAGAAGCCCTGCGGGGCATCTGCATTACCAGCCTTCCGGAGGAACTGGGACTGTTGCAACTGAACCAGCGCATTCTCCGGACAGGGGATATCCTGACGGCGGAACAGGTGGCACAGATGACTTTCTCCCCGCTGCGCACAGAGTCGGATCAGGCTCTGGAAGTGGGGTATCTGCCCATTTACGAGTCGGCAGTGGGAGAAGAAGCAGTGATGACCCTGGCCATCCGGGGCCGGGAGAACAAGGTTCCCGTGGCGGAGGATTCTTCTCTGGAAACCTATAAGAATCTGCCCAATACCGGAAAACTCAAGGTTACCGACCCGGAAGGGGAGACCATGACCTACACCCTGATCCGTCAGCCACGCCGGGGCACGGTGGAGCTGAAAGAGGATGGCTCCTTCACTTATACGCCGAAAAAGAATAAAGTGGGGGTGGATTCCTTCACCTATACGGCAACGGATGCCGCAGGGAAGGTCTCTCGGGAGGCCACGGTGACAGTGACTATCCTGAAGCCTACCGATGCCGCCCAGTACACGGACACCGTGGGACATGATTGCCGTTTTGCGGCGGAGTGGATGAAACACACCGGCATTTTCCTGGGGGAGAGCCTGGGGGAAACCAGTTGCTTCGGCCCGGAAAAGGAAGTGACCCGGGGAGAATTCGTGACCATGCTGGTCAATGCTCTGGAAATTCCTGCTCAGGAGGAAGTCAGCTACACCGGCTATACCGATGAAATCCCCCAGTGGCTTCAGCCCTATGTGGCTGCCGCCCTCCGGGCGGGGCTGACGGATGGCCTGCCGGATCAGCAGACTTTTGGCGCAGAGGAGTCCATCACCGGCTGTGAAGCGGCGGTGATGCTGGAAAACGCCCTGGATACCCCGGCTTTTGCGGATCTGACGGAAACACCCCTGACCCGGGGAGATGCTGCCCAGGTTTTGTACGAGGCGGCAAAAATTCTGGAAGCAAAACGGGAAGAGAATATGGTGTAATTTACAGCTTTGAAAACCTTTTCGCAGGGCGGGGGCATGCCCCCGCCCTGCGAGGTATAGAGAAGGTTTGTGTCCAATCCGTAAACTTTCAACAAACATTCAGCAAAGTTCCATAAAACGGCTTGCCAATTTTTTGCGCCATGATATAATAAGGGAACATAACATGTGAGGCGAAGAATGATGAAAAAATTGCTGTTTATTATGAACCCCTTCTCTGGCCAGAAAAAGGCAAATAAGTTTCTGCCGGAGATTTTGCGGCTGTTTTCCCAGGCGGAATATGAAGTTCAGACCTTTATGACCACCGGTGTAGGCAGCGCCACGGAGGCTGCTGCCCGGTGGGGTGGGGAAAAGGATTTGGTGGTCTGCTGCGGCGGAGATGGCACATTGAACGAGACTGTCAGCGGTCTGCTGAAAGCTGGGGCAGATGTGCCTGTGGGCTATATTCCTTCCGGTACTACCAATGACTTTGCTTCCTCTCTGGGGCTGAACCATAATCCCCTTCAGGCGGCCAAAGACATACTGGAAGGCCAGCCGGTGACCTACGATGCAGGCCGGTTCTCTGACCGCTACTTTACTTATGTGGCCTCTTTTGGCGCATTCACCCGCTCTAGCTACATCGTGCCCCAGAATGTGAAAAATGCTTTGGGTCACACGGCTTACGTTTTGGGTGGCATTTCCGAACTGTCCCAGATCCGCAATGAGCATGTCCGCATGGAGCTGGATGGGGAAGTGGTGGAGGATGATTTCCTCTTTGGCGCCATTTGTAACTCCACTTCCATCGGCGGCATTCTGACCATGGACCCCAGCCGGGTGGATATGGGCGATGGCCTGTTCGAGGTGCTGCTGGTCCGGGCCCCCCGAAATCTGGAAGAAATGGCGGAGTGCATTTCCGCCGTCCGGAACCAGAAGTATGACTGCGCCATGATCACCTTCCGCTCTGCCAAGACCATTTCCATCACCGCAGACCCGGAAATGCCCTGGACCCTGGACGGTGAAAAGGCCGATGGCCAGGAACATATTCTGGTGGAAAATCTGCACCACGCCATCCGTCTGGTGCAGCGCCTGGAGGAATAAACCGTGCTGAATACCACCCTGTGCTACATCACCCGGGGAGAAGACGTGCTGATGCTCCACCGGGTGAAAAAGAAGAACGACATCAACAAAGACAAGTGGATCGGCATTGGCGGCAAATTTGAAGGGGAGGAAAGCCCTGACGAATGCCTCCTCCGGGAAGCCAAAGAGGAGACTGGACTGGAGCTGACCTCCTGGCGGTGCCGGGGCGTGGTGACCTTCCTGAACGATATCTGCGAAGGGGAATTCATGTACCTGTTTACCGCCAATGGCTTTACTGGGGAGTTGAAAGAATGCGACGAAGGGGACCTGCAATGGGCCAGCCGGGAATTTTTGGATGGCTTGCCCAAGTGGGAGGGAGACAAAATTTTCCTGGATCTGCTGTGGAAAGAAGAACCTTTCTTCCTGCTGACCCTTCGCTATCACGGCGATGAACTGCTGGAAGCGGTGCTGAACGGCAAAAAGATTCGCTAACAGTAGGGCGGGGGCATGCCCCCGCCGTTTTTATACCTGGTAAAAAGCATGTCATTCCGAGCGAAGCCGAGGAATCTACGCACGATATTGCCCTTTGCAGTAAAATCGGTGCGAAGATCCCTCCGCTCGCTTTGCTCGGTCGGGATGACGGGTGGAGTGCTTTACTCGGCCAGGATGACAAGCCTTTCCGGATGATTTATTGCATTGATATATATGTTTATCATCATAGTGAATAGAGAGAAACGCCTATGAAAACAAAGAAAAAACTGCTGTGCCCCATTCTTCTGGTGGCGGTGCTTGTGCTGGCGGGTTTTCTGCTGAAAACCCCGATTTATCATCTCTACCGGGATATTTCCTTCTCCTGGGAAGACCGGAGTGATGAAGCCTGGGAGATCAAGCATTACGCAGAAGAACAGCATCTTTCCATCGGCAACTGGCCTTGGGAGATCATCGAACTCTATGAGCGGAACCCGGAGACGAAGGATTTTGTGCTGCACTATCCCGAGAGGACAGAGCAGACCATCGACCTGAGTATCTACAGCCGGGAGTCGGTGCCCCTGTTTTTGCAGTGGGATCCCATGTGGGGATATGAAAATTACGGCGCTTCCTGCATCGCCGTCACCGGTTGCGGACCAACCTGCCTGGCCATGGTGGGGTATTACCTGACGGGGGAGGAAAGCTGGAATCCCAAGGATGTGGCGGCCTTTGCCCGGAAAAACGGCTATTATGCTTCCGGTTATGGTTCCTCCTGGACGCTTATCAGCGAAGGTGCAGAAAAGCTGGGGCTGGAAGCCAAAGAGTTGCCTTTGGTAAAAAAGAAAATGGTCACCGCACTGGAAGAGGGAAAGCCGGTGATTTTGGCTCTGGGGGCCGGAGATTTCACCACCACAGGACATTATATCGTCTTAACCGGCTGGGATGGGGATGCCTTCACCGTCAACGACCCCAACAGCCGCCTGCGCTCCCAACGGACATGGACCTATGAAGAACTGGAAAGCCAGATCCGGAACATTTGGGCCATATCCGTTCCTTCGTAGGGGACGGGTCTCCCGTCCCCTACTTTACTTTCTGCCGAAAATCTGCTATTCTATTGGAAAAGGGTGGTGAAAAACGTGAAGATCCGGAAATTGACCCTGCTTTCCATGCTCAGCGCTATTGCGCTGACGATTTTTATGGTGGAATCCCAAATCCCGCCTTTGACTCCGGTGCCGGGGATCAAGCTGGGGCTTGCCAATATCGTCACGGTGTTCACCGTCTTTGCCATCGGCTCCAAAGAAGCAGCGCTGGTGCTCTTCGTCCGCATTTTTCTGGGGGCGGTGTTCGCCGGGAATTTTTCCACCATTCTCTATTCTGCCTCCGGGGGACTTTGCGCCATTTTGGTGACCATCCTGCTGAAAAAACTGCTGAACAAAAAGCAGCTCTGGGTGGCGGGGGTTCTGGGGGCCATTGCCCATTCTGTGGGACAAATGGCAGCAGCGGTGGCCATTACCGCCACACCGGGACTGCTGGCCTACCTGCCGGTGATGGTGGCGGTGAGCATCCTGACCGGCGCTTTTACCGGGCTTTGCGCCCAATTTCTGGTTGATCGAGGAAACTTATGGAAAATTACTTCAACATGAATTTTACCCCCCAGCAGGTCAATGCCATTTCCAATCTGGGTCTGGCCCACATGGGGGACTGTGCATATGAAATTCTCTGCCGGGCCTATCTCTGCGCCCAGGGGGAAAAGACTGTGGATAAGCTCCACCGGGACACCATCCACATGGTCAATGCTGTGGCACAGGCGGCCTTTGTGGACAAACTGCTGCCCCTGCTGACGGAGGAAGAACTGGCCTACTACCGCCGGGGTAAAAATGCCCACGTCCATGCGGTGCCAAAATCCTGTACCCCTGCCCAGTACGCCAAAGCTACAGGACTGGAAGCGCTGTTTGGTGCATTGTATTTGATGGGCAGAAAAGACCGGCTGAACGAACTGTTTAAGGCGGTTGTGGAAGGATAAGCTGCATTTTCGTAGGGCGGGGGCATGCCCCCGCCCTACGAGGTTTTTGATAAATTTTACGAATAACGGAGAATACTATGGCTTTTGATGCCTTCTTTTTATCGGCGGTACTGGAAGAAGTCCGCCAAAAGTGTCTGGGGGCCCGGATCGACAAGATCCACCAGCCCAGCCGGGACACCTTGATTTTACAAATGCACAACAAGGAATACCGGACGAAGCTGCTCTTTGCCGCCAATCCCACTGCCCCCCGGCTCCATCTGACCACCGCCTCCCCGGAGAATCCGGCGGAGCCGCCTATGTTCTGTATGCTGTTGCGCAAGCACCTCATGGGTGCAAAATTATCGGAAGTTTCCCAGCCGGCTATGGAGCGGGCGGCTACCTTTACCCTTGACTGCACCGACGAAATGGGTTTCCCGGTACAGAAAAAGCTCATTGCCGAGCTTATGGGTCGCACCTGCAACCTGTATCTGGTGAGTCAGGAAGGCCGGATTTTGGACTGCCTGCGGCGCATCGGTCTGGATGAAAGTGCCAAACGGGCCGCACTGCCGGGACTGAACTATCAGGAGCCGGAAAAGGTGCTGAAAAAGCATCCCGGCGAGGCTGAAAGCTACGAAGATCTCCTGACCGCCCCCGGCGCAGATGTTATTGCCGACCGGCTTATGGATACCTTCGGCGGACTGTCCCCCCTGGTGTGCCGGGAAGCGGCGCTTTTTGCCGCCGGAAGCGTGGATGCTCGGATCGATTTGGATACCGCCGGGGCGGTGACGGAAAAACTGGAACTGTTCTTTCGGGAGCATCTGGGTCATCCGAAACCTTACTACTATGCCCAGGCGGACGGCACGCCGAAACAGTTTGCCTTCTGCCCTATTCGCCAGTATGGTGCCTGTCAGGAGGCGGAGAGCTTTGAAGCTTTGCTTGACATGTATTATACTCTCCGGGACCGGAAGGATGCCATGCGGCAGAAAAGTCAGGCAGTGCACAAGACGGTGCAAAATCTCTGCACCCGGCTGACCCGGAAGATCGCCATTCAGGAAAAGGAACTGGAAGCCACCTATGACCGGGAGCGGCTGCGACAGTTGGGGGATATCCTCACTGCCAATATTCACCGCATTGTCAAGGGACAAACCAGCATCGACTGCGAAGATTTTTACGATGAGGAAATGAAGACCATTTCCATCCCCATTTCTCCCATTCTCTCTCCCCAGCAGAATGCGGCCAAGTTCTACAAGGACTATGCCAAGCTGAAAAATGCGGAGAAAGAGCTGACCCGTCAGCTGGAACTGGGGGAGACGGAACTGCAATACCTGAAAAGCGTGCTGGATGAACTGTCCCGGGCCCAGACCGATGCAGAGCTGGAAGAGATCAAACGGGAGTTGCAGGAAGGTGGCTACCTCCGTGCCGATGGCGGCAAAAAGCGGGTGAAAGCGGCAAAAGTTGCTCCCATGCGCTTTGAATCCACCGATGGCTACCCCATTTATGTGGGCCGGAACAATAAGCAGAACGAAGAACTGACCTTCCGCCTGGCCCGGAAGGACGACATCTGGTGCCATGCCAGCAAAGTCCATGGCTCCCATGTTATCATCTCCTGCGGCGGCACTACCCCTCCGGATGATACCATCACCCAGGCTGCCCAGCTGGCGGCCTATTACGCCGAATCCGGCTCCGGCCAGAATATTCCTGTGGATGTGACACCGGTGAAACAGGTAAAAAAGATCCCCAACGGCAAACCCGGCATGGTGATCTACCACACCTACAAAACCGTCATCGCCAATCCCTACCCGAATATCGTGGTGGATGAACTGAACGCAGAGAAAAAATGAGCTTTGGCGGTATTGTGTAACAAATATGTCATCCCGACCGAGCGTTGAGCGAGTGGAGGGATCTACGCACTTAACTGACTGCATACGTCATGACAACTGCGTAGATTCCGACCTGCGCTGCTGCTTAGTCGGGATGACGGGAAATTGCATTTTCCACACATAAAAACAGGCGGCTGCTCTTTTTCGGAGCAGCCGCCTGAAATTATGCTTTTTTTCTTCTGTACCGGCCCTTCCGGTCAAAACGGAGGGCAGCGGTGATGTGGATGGTCAAATGGGCCAGCAGGGCAAAGCCCGCTTCCCACAGCAAAATGGACAGAGCCTTCCAGACCATATCGCTGAGCTCCATGGAGCCGAAAGACGCAGACAAAACGAATACGATGACGCTCATGGCACCGCCGGTGAGGCCCAGTACTACCCCGGCAAACCGCTGGGTGAACCGCCAGGCATAGACGCTGCCCATGCCGTAATAGCACCGGTAGCCCAGATAATAGTTGGCTTCCTTGGGGGACAGCATCAGATACACAATGCCCAGAGCCAGCAAAATCACAGGGCCGATCATCACACAGATCCGGCACAGGGGAACCAGAGACGAGAAGATCTTGCTTAAGTCCGGCAGCAAAGAAGCCGGGTCAAAGCCGTCCAGAATGGCTTTGATGGAATCGATATCCAGCGCATCCAGGGCGGTGGTTTCGCTGATGGCGGCTTCCGTGGCAGCCAGAGCGGATTCCACCGTGGCGGCAGTGGTTTCCAAAAGTTCGGTAGGGGTCGTGCTCATTATTTTTCCTCCAGGAATTTACTGATCTCCCGCATGAAGCTGTTCGCATCCTGGAACTGATGGTAGATGGAAGCGAACCGGATGTAAGCCACCTCATCCAGAGGCTTCAGCCGCTCCATGACCATTTCGCCGATCTTGTCGGAGGTGATCTCCCGCTCCAGGGTATTTTGGATGGTCTGCTCGATCTCGGTGGTGATCCGCTCCAGATCGCCCACATCCACCTTCCGCTTGTCAAAGGCGCGGATCATGGAGTTGATGATCTTGTTCCGGTCAAAGCTCTGGCGGGAACCGTTGCGCTTGACCACGATGATGGGCAGAATTTCTACAAATTCATAGGTGGTGAAGCGGTGCTGGCAGTTCATACACTCCCGGCGGCGGCGGATGCTGTTGCCGTCTTCCGAGTGGCGGGAGTCTACGACCTTGCTTTCCTGATCGCCGCAATAGGGACATTTCATGGGAAATCCCTCCCTTTTTGTATACTATCTGCATATTATACCAGATTGTCTCTCCACTGTCCAGCTTTTTTTGTGTCAAAGGGTTGCCAAGGAGTGGCAATTGGGGTAAAATAGGGAAAATACCGGGAAGAAACCATCCCGGACAGCAAAGGAGATCTCCATGAAAGAACGCAATCTGTTCGCCCTTTGGGGCGGTCTGTTTATTTTGTGCGCCGGACTGGGCTTTATTCCGGAACCGGAGGGTGCGCTGCAAAACGTGATGACCCTGCTGGCAGCGGCTAGTTTTCTGCCCCCGGCCGGGATCCTCTGGCAGGTTCGCCGGGAGAAAAACAGCCCGGAGCGGAAGCTGGTGCGGAATTTATCTGTCCTGTCTCTGGGACTGACGCTGGTGCTGCTCATCGCCAATTTCCTGACGGCACTGGCACCGGAGGCTGTGGGAACGGTGCTGCATTACATTCTGGTCATCGTGTCCAGCCCCATGATTTGCAGCGGCTACTGGGCAGGGAGCCTGTTTTGCTGGGCCTGCCTGCTGGTGGCTTCTGTCGGTAAAAAGTGAGAAAATCTCATAGAAAGAAGGAAAAGTTATGCGGAATCTGCTTTTGATCCTGGTTCTTCTGTTCCTGCTGGCTACCCGGTGCCGCCGGGATCAGCCCGGGTGGGAGGGATTGCTGGGCTGGGATTATGCCCACCGGGGCCTTCATGGCGACGGCGTGCCGGAAAACTCCATGGCTGCCTTCCGGGCCGCGCAGGAACATGGTTACGGAATTGAACTGGATATCCACCTGCTGAAAGACGGCAATCTGGCGGTGATCCACGATTCCCTCTTAAACCGCACCACCGGACAGGTGGGACATGTGGAAGATCTGACCACGGAGCAGCTGAAAGACTACCACTTGCAGGGAACAGATCAGACCATCCCGGAATTCATGGACGTGCTGGAACTGTTCCAGGGGAAAGCGCCCATGATCATCGAGCTGAAAAGTCATGACGGAAACGCCGCCGCTTTGACGGAAGCCGCCTGCAAAATGCTGGATACTTACAAGGGATCTTACTGCTTAGAATCCTTTGATCCCCGGTGCCTGATCTGGCTCCGGCGGAACCGGCCGGAGATTCTCCGGGGGCAGTTGAGCTATAACTATTTCCGCTATCGCAGCGATGTGCCGGATATGGCAAAGTTTGCCCTGACCCACCATCTGCTGAATTTTGCCACGGTGCCGGACTTTATCGCCTACGGTTTCGACCACCGGAAGGATTCCTTCGTCACGGCTGTCTGCCGCAAGCTCTGGAAGGTCAGGAGTGTGGCCTGGACCATCCGCTCTCAGGAAGACTACGATACCGCCCTGACAGAAGGCTGGATCCCTATTTTCGAGGGCTTCATCCCGGAGAAAAAGGAATTGCCGGGGGAAAGCGAATGACAATCTACTATCAACTATACACTATCCACTAAAAATCCGCCCGCAGAGATTTCCCTGCGGGCGGATTTTATTATCACATTGCCTTGGTCTTGATCTCTTCCTGGCACTTGGTCAGGAAAGAGTCCAGAGTCATGGCACTCAGATCCTCACCGGTGCGGGTACGGACGGAAACGGTACCGTTTTCCATATCCCGGTCGCCGACAACCAGCATGTAAGGGATCTTCTGCATCTGAGCTTCCCGGATCTTGTAGCCCAGCTTTTCACTGCGCAGATCGGTCTCGCTGCGGATATCGGCATCCAGCAGCTTCTGGTTCAGCTCCTTGGCATACTCGTGAGCACGGTCGGTGACGGGCAGGATCTTCACCTGAACGGGAGACAGCCACAGGGGGAAGGCACCGGCGAAGTGCTCGGTGATGACACCGATGAACCGCTCGATGGAGCCCAGAACCACACGGTGGATCATGACGGGACGATGCTTCAGGCCGTCCTCGCCGACGTATTCCAGCTCGAACCGCTCAGGCAGCTGCATATCCAGCTGGATGGTGCCGCACTGCCAGGTTCTGCCCAGAGAGTCGGCCAGATGGAAGTCCAGCTTGGGGCCGTAGAAGGCACCGTCGCCTTCGTTGATGACATAGCTCTTGCCCATTTCTTCCACAGCCTGCTTCAGGGTCTCGGTGGCGAAATCCCAGTCCTTCTCATCGCCCATGTGATCTTCCGGCATGGTGGACACTTCGATCTGATAGCTCAGGCCAAAGACGGAGTACACTTCGTCGAAGAGCTTGACTACGTTCTTGATCTCGTCCTTCATCTGATCCCAGGTCATGAAGATGTGGGCATCGTCCTGGGTAAAGCAACGGACACGGAACAGACCGTGGAGGGCACCGCTCAGCTCATGGCGGTGGACCAGACCCAGTTCGCCCACCCGCAGGGGCAGGTCACGGTAGGAGTGAGGCTCGGAGGCGTAGACCAGCATGCCGCCGGGGCAGTTCATGGGCTTGATGGCGAAATCCACATCGTCAATGACGGTGGTGTACATGTTGTTCTTATAGTGGCCCCAGTGACCGCTGCGCTCCCAGAGCTGACGGTTCATCATCATGGGGGTGGAAACTTCCACATAGCCATAACGCTTGTGAACCTGACGCCAGTAGTCGATCAGGGTGTTGCGCAGCACCATGCCCTTGGGCAGGAAGAAGGGGAAGCCGGGGCCTTCGTCCCGGAGCATGAACAGGCCCAGTTCCTTGCCCAGCTTTCGGTGGTCACGCTTCTTGGCCTCTTCGATGCGGGTCAGGTAAGCGTCCAGCTCGTCCTTGCTGGGGAAGCCGATGCCGTAGATTCTCTGGAGCATCTTCCGGTTGGAGTCGCCGCGCCAGTAAGCACCGCAGGAGCTCAGCAGCTTGAAGCCGTTGTGCTTGACCCGGCCGGTGTGATCCAGATGGGGACCGGCGCACAGGTCGGTGAACTCGCCCTGGGTGTAGAAGGAGATGACGGCATCCTCCGGCAGATCCTGGATCAGTTCCACTTTGTAAGGCTCGTTCTTGCCTTCCATGTAGGCGATGGCTTCTTCCCGGGGCTTTTCGCTGCGCTCCAGGCGGACACGCTCCTTGCAGATTTTCTTCATCTCTGCCTCGATTTTTTCCAGATGCTCGGGGCCGAAGGTGAAGGGAGCGTCAAAGTCGTAGTACCAGCCCTCGTCGATGGCGGGGCCGATGGCCAGCTGGACTTCCGGCCACAGACGCTTCACGGCCTGAGCCATGATGTGGGAGCAGGTGTGCCAGTAGGTCTTGCGGTACTCGGGGTTTTCAAAGGTGTACAGATTTTCTTCGGACATGTTGTTTCCTCCTTTAGATTGGGGAAGGTATAAAAAATACCCATCCCCTGAAAAGATCAGGGGTGGGATACAGCAATCCATATTCCACGGTTCCACCCTGGTTGCTCAAAAAATGAGCCACTCATTGACGCAATAACGGGCGCACCCGGCGGGGCATTTCTTCCCGGCGGCTCGGAAGTGGTATCGTTTTCGGCAGGGGAACGGACGCCTTGCACCAAAGTGGCACCCTCTCTGAGAATCTTACCGCCAACGCATGTCTTCGTCACAGCTTTTCTGCCCCAAATTTAGCACATTTTATCCGGGAAGTCAATCCCTTTTTGGTGCATGGGACGAAATGGTTGACCATAATGAAGGGGTGACGGAAATTTGGAAACGGTAACATAATTTGACAATATGTTGAAAGAGCTGTAACCATTTGACACAATATACAGGGGACAACGACAGAAAATGCCAAGATTCTGCCTGATTGAGTTAACATAAAAATTGGAACAAAACGCTGTCAAAAGTTGCTGAAAAATAGGGAAATGAAAGAAAAGCTTGACTTTTTAATACAATTTGATATAATAAAGCCACAGGGAGCGAGAAGAAAACAAAGATGTAACTTTTTGATACGACCGCTTCCGGGTATCCAAAGAAGTGGGGGTGTTACCGTGGGCAGACCCAGAGCCAAGCCCATTAACCGAAATCGTGTGTTTATTCGCCTGTATGTATCCCTGATGAGTCTGATGCTGGTGGCAGCGGTACTGGCCCTGGTGACCCAGTCGGTCTATGCGGCCCAGGAAGAGACGCCTTCTGCGGAAGCATCCACAGCCCGGTTTGCTACATACACGGAATATCCCGTTACCATCCATTACCACGGGAACACCATGCGGACCACCGCCAGGGGCGAAACGGCAGGGGAGCTGCTGGAGCGGCTGGGGCTGGAACTGTCCGGAGAGGACGTGGTGTCCTGTGGTTTGGAGGAAATGACCTGGGCCGGTATGGAGCTTACTGTGGATGAAGTGGTGACCCGGCAGGAAAGTTACAGTGTATCGGTTCCCTGTGATACCCGGCTGTGTGCCGATGCCACCCTTCCCGCCGGGACGGAACAGCTGTTGACGCCGGGGCAGGACGGAGAGCTGCTGCGGCAGGTCCAGGTGACCTATGTCAACGGCACGGAGAGGAACCGTCAGGTTTTGGAGGAAACGGTCACCCGTCATCCGGTGACCCAGCTGGTAGGGGTCGGTACCGGGCAGGAAGAAGAAATCGAAGGAGAGCTGACCATTGGAGAGGGGCTGATCTTTCTGCCTACCGGAGAGGTGCTGACATACACAGACACCGCTACCATCCGGGCCACAGCCTATACCCAGACAGACCCGGGATGCACCGGCATCACCGCCACGGGAACCAACGTCCGCCGGGGAGCGGTGGCGGTGGATCCCAGGTACATTCCCTACGGCACAAGGATGTTCATCGTCACCGCCAGCGGCTCCTATGTCTACGGCGTGGCCGTGGCGGAGGATTGCGGCGGGGATATCAAAGGCGACCGGATGGATCTGTATTTCCCCACCTATGAAGAGTGCCGGGAATTCGGCCGCCGGGTCTGCACCGTCTACTTTCTGGGTTAGAAAGAGAAAAGAGACATACAATCACATAAGAAACACGTTGCAAAACCGCTGTTCTTCTGGTATGATAAGCAGAAGAAAGGCGGAATTTTTTTATGCTTAATGTATGCGATATTCAGGTCATGAAGCCCCTTTTGGCGGAGCATGGCTTTCATTTTTCCAAGGCCAAGGGCCAGAATTTCCTCATTGCCCCCTGGGTGCCGAAGTCCATCGCCGAAGATGCCGGGGTGGACGAAACTGCCGGTGTGCTGGAGATCGGCCCCGGTATCGGTCCGCTGACCCAGCAGCTGTGCCTCCGGGCGAAGAAGGTCTGCGCCGTGGAGCTGGATGAACGGCTGGAACCGATCCTGGAAAAGACCGTGGGGGAATTTGACAATCTGGAGATCATCTGGAATGACATCATGAAGCTGGACATCCCGGCTTTGGTTGCAGGGGAGTTCCCCGGTCTGCGGCCTATGGCCTGCGCCAACTTGCCCTACTACATCACTTCTCCCATTCTGACGGCACTGCTGGAAGCGGACTGCTTTGATTCCGTCACCGTTATGATCCAGAAGGAAGTGGCCCAGCGGATCGCCGCTGCACCGGGTAGTGCAGACTACAGTGCCTTTACGGTGTTCTGCCAGTATTATGCCGTGCCGAAGTTGTTGTTTGATGTGCCTGCCCACTGTTTCCTGCCCCAGCCCAAGGTCACCTCGGCGGTGATCCAGCTGGAAGTCCGGAAAAACCGGGACTGGGGGGTGCTGGATGAAAGCATTTTATTCCGTACTGTCCGGGCCAGTTTCGCCATGCGGCGGAAAAAGCTCAGCAACGGTTTGGCCTCCGGCTTCCCGGAATTGGGCAAGGCCGGGGCGGCAGAGGTCATTGCGGCGGCGGGCTTCGATGCCAACGTCCGGGGAGAGACTCTGGGGATCCCGGAATTCGTCCGTCTGGCCAATGAAATCGTAAAGCGGCGGGGGTAAGAGATGGTAGAATTTCTGTTTCTAGATCTGGATGATACCATTCTGGATTTTCACAAAGCTGAGCGCATTGCCCTGAGCAAGACCTTGCAGGAACTGGGTCTGGAGCCCACGGAAGAAGTGCTTTCCCGATATCACGCCATCAACAAGTGGCACTGGGAACAGCTGGAACAGGGGAAGATGACCCGGGAAGAAGTCCTGGTGAACCGGTTCGGTGCGCTGTTCCAGGAAATGGGCCGGGTAGTGGAGCCTCAACTCTGTGCCCGTACTTACGAAAAGAATCTGTCTATCGGCCACTATTTCCTCCCGGGAGCAGAGGAAGCGGTGGATCGGCTGTCGAAAAAATACCGGCTGTTTCTTGCCAGCAACGGCACGGCATCCGTCCAGAAGGGGCGGATGACCAGCGCCAATTTGTACCGGTTCTTTGAGCAGGTCTTCGTGTCTCAGGAAATCGGCTGGAATAAACCAGCGAAAGAATATTTTGATGTCTGCTTCGCCCGAATTCCCGGCTTTGACCGGGAAAAGGCCATGATCGTCGGTGACAGCCTGACTTCCGATATCCGGGGTGGCATCAACGCCGGGATCCGAACCGTCTGGGTCAACCCGGAGAAAAAGAATTGCGGCGAAATCAAACCGGGCTATGAGATCGAAAGTCTTTCTCAGCTGGAAGGACTGCTGGAAAAGGAAGGCTGACCATGCAGTACGAGCTGGTACATGAAATTCAAAACCTCTGCCGGAACAATCAGATGCGGGACGTGTTCTTTGAGGAGATCGAATGTGAGGATCCCGTCTCTTGGCTGCAACAGCGGCTGGCGGGGAAGCGGGCAGAACTGACAGTGGAGGAAACTGCCAGTGGCCTGACCATTCATGCGGTGGTGGATGGGATGATGGAAAAATACGTCTTTACGCCATTTTGAGCCGGGAAGGGGCATCGTAAACGATTTTTCCTGAATTTTGTACAAATTGTGGGTTGAATTTGCGGAACATATGTGTTACGATATGGTTGTATCGATATAGGAGCAGTGCGCCCTGTCGAGCCGGACGGTGAAAAATACCAGCCCGGAATGTTTTCACGCAAAGGAGAACAATGTTTATGCCTCATACCATTGCAGTTGCCGGTAAGGGCGGCGTGGGCAAAACCACCACCTGCGGCATGCTGATCGATTACCTGTGCAAGAAGAACAGAGGCCCCGTCCTGGTTGTGGACGCGGATGCCAACTCCAACCTGAACGAAGTTCTGGGTGTGGAAGTGGAAACTTCTCTGGGTCAGATCCGGGAGGAGATGGCACAGGCAGAGCTGAAAGGCTCCATTCCCAAGGGCATGACCAAGGCGGATTATGCCGAAATGAAATTCAGCCAGGCTCTCATCGAAGACGATGATTTTGATATGCTGGTCATGGGCCGTACCCAGGGCAAGGGCTGCTACTGCTATGTCAATGGCGTGCTCCAGAGCCAGGTCAGCAAGTATGCCAACAACTATACCTATGTGGTCATGGACAATGAAGCAGGCCTGGAGCATGTGGCCCGGGGTACCCTGCCTCATGTGGATACCATGCTTTTGATCTCCGACTGTTCCCGCCGCGGCGTGCAGGCCGTAGCCAGAATTGCGGAAATGATTGACGACATGGGCTTAAATCCCGGCCAGATGGGTCTGATCATCAACCGGGCTCCCAACGGACAGCTCAATGATGGCATTAAGGAAGAGATCGAAAAGCACGGGCTGAAACTCTTCGGTGTCCTGCCACACGATGAATCCGTGTACGAGTGCGATTGCAATGGCGAGCCTTCCGCAAAGCTGCCGGAAAGCGATCCCATGAAGACCGCGCTGAAAAATGTTATGCAGTCTATCGGGCTGTAAAAAGTAAGGTAATTTTGCAGTTTGCTCCGTACAATCTGCACGATTATAAATGTATTCCAGTATTTTATTATTTCAAGGGGGATAATCAAGTATGGCTTTCACTCCTAAGACGGCTCCCTTCAGCGGCAAGATCAATGCCGTGACTCTGGGCACTGGTGACAAGGCAATCGTCATCGGCGGCCAGAACGTGATGCCGTTCTACACTTTCGATGCACCCATCGAAAACGCACCCAAGATCGGTGTGGAGATCTCTGACCTGGCAGACCAGTGGACTGCTCCCGGCCTGGTGGACTTCTACGCCGGCTGCACCACCATGGCGCAGCGTGCTGCCAAGGCTGCTACCATGGAAGGCGCTGACTTCATTGCTCTGAACTTCGAGTCCGCTGATCCCAACGGTGCCAACCGCTCCGTGGAAGAGTGCGTCGCCGATGCCAAGGCTGTTGCCGAGGCTACCGACATGCCTCTGGTGATTCTGGGCTGCAAGAACATGGAGAAGGACGGCGAGCTGTTCGCCAAGATCTCCGAGGCTCTGCAGGGCAAGAACATCCTGGTCATGTCCGCAAAGAACGAAGACTACAAGACCGTTGGCGCTTCCGTCTCTCTGGCTTATGGCCAGAAGGTCGGTGCTGAGACCGCTGACGACATCAACCTGGCCAAGCAGCTGAACATCATGCTGAAGGGCCTGTCCATCAAGCCCGAGAACATCGTCATGAACGTCGGTACTGCCGCCGTTGGCTATGGTTTCGAGTATGTGGCCTCCACGCTGGATCGTATCCGTCTGGCCGCTCTGGCTCAGTCCGATGCCGATCTGCAGATGCCCATTGTTGCCCCTGTGTCCCCCGACACCTGGAGCGTCAAGGAGTCCGTTGCCTCCGAAGAAGATGAGCCCGCCTGGGGTAGCCTGGAAGAGCGCGCAATCGACATGGAAGTGTCCACTGCCGCTGCTAACCTGACCGGTGGTGCCGATGCCGTTATCATGCGTCATCCCGCCGCTGTTGCTAC
>CAYXUI010000015.1:0-32175 GCA_964468195.1 uncultured Oscillospiraceae bacterium
AGGCAGTTCATGGAGTTGGCGGTGTACATGCCGGAGCAGGAGCCGCAGGTGGGACAGGTGCCTTCTTCGCAGATCCGCAGGTGCTCTTCGTCGATCTTACCGGCGGTGTAGGCGCCGATGGCTTCAAACATGGAGCTGAGGCTGGTTTTCTTACCGTCCACCCGACCGGCCAGCATGGGGCCGCCGGAGACGAAAATGGCGGGGATATTCACCCGGGCGGCAGCCATCAGCAGGCCGGGCACGTTCTTGTCGCAGTTGGGCACCATCACCACGCCGTCAAAGCCGTGGGCCCGGAGCATGGACTCGGTGGAGTCGGCAATGAGATCCCGGGTCACCAGAGAATACTTCATGCCTTCGTGACCCATGGCGATGCCATCGCACACGGCAATGGCGGGGAAGACGATGGGGGTGCCGCCGGCCATGGCAACGCCCAGCTTCACGGCTTCCACGATCTTGTCCAGATTCATGTGACCGGGGACGATCTCGTTATAGGAGCTGACCACGGCAATCAGGGGCCGCTGCTGCTCTTCCGCCGTCAGACCCAGGGCGTGATACAGGCTGCGGTGGGCCGCATTCTGAGGGCCGTTGACGACCTTATCTTTCATCATAGGGATTACCTGCTTTCTTTAGAGTAAGGAAAAGGGCTGTCATCCCGACTAAGCGACAGCGCATGGAGGGATCTTCGCACCGATTTTACTGCAAATGTAGCGTTTTTGCGTAGATTCCCCGGCTTTGCTGGGGATGACATGCTTTTTGTTGCGTGGCATTTTGCAATAGGATTGTTCGGTTTTGCCGCTTGATTGCAATTGATAAAAATCATTGCGCCACCCGGTGTTCACCGGGGGCGCAATGACACCGTTGGAAGATGGATTTAGTTGTTGATGAGCTTATCCTCGTCGGACCAGCTGTAGAGCTTGCGGATCTCCTTGCCCACCACCTCGGAGGGATGCTCGGAGGCCAGCTTGCGCATGGCGTTGAAGTGAACCTGGCTGCCGGCGGAGGACATATCCAGCAGGAAGTCCTTGGCAAAGGAGCCGTCCTGAATGTTCTTCAGGATCTGCTTCATAGCCTTCTTGGTGTCCTCGGTGATGATCTTGGGACCGGTGATGTAGTCTCCATACTCGGCGGTGTTGGAGATGGAGTAGCGCATACCGCTGAAACCGGACTGGTAGATCAGGTCAACGATGAGCTTCATCTCATGGATACACTCGAAGTAGGCATTTCTGGGATCGTAACCGGCTTCCACCAGAGTCTCGAAGCCAGCCTGCATCAGGGCGCAGACACCGCCGCAGAGAACGGCCTGCTCGCCGAAGAGGTCGGTCTCGGTCTCGGTGCGGAAGGTGGTTTCCAGCACGCCTGCCCGGGCACCGCCGATGCCCAGTGCATAGGCAAGGCCGATTTCCAGAGCGTCACCAGTGGCATCCTGCTCCACGGCAACGAGACAGGGTACGCCCTTGCCGGCCTGATACTCGGAGCGGACGGTATGACCGGGGCCTTTGGGGGCGATCATGATGACGTTGACGTTCTTGGGGGGCTTGATGCAGCCGAAGTGGATGTTAAAGCCGTGGGCGAAGGCCAGGGTCTTGCCCTCGGTCAGATGGGGCTCAATGGATTCCTTGTACAGGGCAGCTTGCTTCTCGTCGTTAATGAGGATCATAATCAGATCCGCAGCGGCGGCAGCTTCGGCGGCGGTCATGACCGTCAGGCCCTGGGCTTCTGCCTTGGCCCAGCTTTTGGAGCCGTTGTACAGGCCAACGATGACGTTGACACCGCTTTCCTTCAGATTCAGAGCATGGGCATGACCCTGAGAGCCGTAACCAATAATGGCCACAGTCTTTCCGGCGAGCTTTTGCAGGTCACAGTCCTGCTGGTAGAAAATGCGATTCATAATCATTACCCCTTTTTATATAGAATAAAGTGAAAACATAGGATATTGGTGTTATTTTGTTTCTACAAATTTGTCACCCGGCGGATGGTTGTTGCGCCCCGCTGAAGTGACACAATGCCGGTGCGGCAGATTTCCAGAATGCCGAATTCCTTCATCAGATGCACGAAATTATCAATCTTCCGGCTGTCACCGATCATCTGGATCATGACGGATTCTTTGGTATAGTCCACCACTTTTCCTTCGTAAGCGTCGGAAGCAGAGCGGACATCTTCCCGGGTCTCCGGGGAGTTTTTGATTTTGATCAGCAGCAGCTCTCGGCTGACGGTTTCCTCATTGCTGAGTTCCTGAACGGATACGATATCCGGCAGCTTGTAGAGCTGGTTGATGAGCTGCTCTTTTTTGATCTCGTCGCCTTCGGACTGGACGGTAATTCGGGAAAATTCCTCGGATTCCGTTTCGGACACCGTCAGGGAGGCGATGTTGAATGCACGGCGGCGGAACATGCTGGTGACCCGGTTCAGCACGCCGAACTGATTGTTGACCAGAATGGCAATGGTAAATTTCTTCATATCAGTCACCGATCCTTGTGAGGATATCCCCCATGGAGCCGCCGGGGCGTACCATGGGAAGCACCAGTTCGTCCCGGTCAATGGGACACTCGATCAGACAGGGACCCTTTGTTGCAAAGGCCTCCGTCAGGGCTTCCTCCAGTTCTTCCAGAGAGCCGACCCGGCGGGATTTCAGGCCAAATCCCTGAGCAACCAACGGGAAATTGGTATTCCGGGCATCCAAGTCCGTGTTGGAGTAGTTGCCGTCACACAACAGGGTTTGCAGCTGGCGCACCATACCCAGAACATGGTTATTCAGCAGCAGGATCACCATGGGCACGTTGTTGGCAAAGGCGGTGGCCATTTCCGTCAGGTTCATGCCGAAGCTGCCGTCACCGGTGATGAGAATGGGGTGGGTGTGGGTTGCCATCTGGGTGCCGATGGTGGCACCCATGCCGAAGCCCATGGTTCCCAAACCGCCGGAGGAAATGAACCGTCTGGGCTTTTGGAACCGGAGGTACTGGGCAGCCCACATCTGGTGCTGACCCACATCGGTGCATACCGGGGTGTCCTCCGTCAGGTGGCGGTTCACCACTTCCATAACATTCCGGGGAGTCAGACCTTCCCGATTGTCCAGAGTCCGGGCTTCTTCCTCCACAAATCCGGCGATCTGGGCCTGCCACTGGGGATGCGCCTGCTTTTTGAGCAGGGGCAGCAGCTTTTGTAAAGTCTTTTTGATGTCACCCCGGAGGCCGTGGGCGGCCTGAACGGATTTACCCAGTTCGGCACCGTCAATATCGATATGGACGATTTTGGCACCGGGGACGAATTTGCTCCGGTTTCCGGTGCAACGGTCATTGAACCGGCAGCCCAGTGCCACGATGACGTCAGCGTGGTGCATGGCGGTGGAAGCAGCGAAGTGACCGTGAAGACCCTGCATTCCCAAAAACCGGGGATAATCGGAAGGAATGGCGGAAATGCCCATTAAAGAGCAACTGATGGGAGCATCCAGCAGTTCTGCCAGCTGCAACACTTCATCCTGAGCGCCGCTGGTCAGCAGACCGCCGCCGAAATAGATGTAAGGCCGCTGAGCCGTGGCAAGGCAGTCGGCTGCTTCCTGAATCCGGATGTCCTTGGCGGGGAAGGGTTCCTCCAAAGGCAGCGGAGGCAGGGGTTCGTAGTCATACATGGCTACCTGCACATCCTTGGCCACGTCCACCAGCACCGGGCCGGGGCGGCCGGAAGCCGCCAGCCGGAAGGCCTTGCGGATGGTGGTTTGCAGATCTTCAATGGAAGTGACGAAATAGTTATGCTTGGTAATGGGCAGGGTGATACCGGTGATATCGATCTCCTGAAAGCCGTCGGTACCGATGACGGTATTGGCCACGTTGCCCGTCAGGGCAACCATGGGTACGGAGTCCAGAAAGGCCGTGGCGATGCCGGTGACCAGATTGGTGGCACCGGGGCCGGAAGTGGCAAGGCACACACTGGGCTTCCCCGTGGAGCGGGCATAGCCGTCAGCGGCGTGGGCAGCACCCTGTTCGTGAGCTGTCAGGACATGGTGGATCTCGTCCTGATACTTGTACAGGGAGTTGAAAATGTCCAGCACCTGCCCGCCGGGATAGCCGTAGAGCACCTTCACACCCTCGTCAATGAGGGTACGCACGATGATGTCGGAACCGCAGAGCTTCATGTTATCACCCTTTCTGTAAGTTGGAGGGAGAGTGGGAATTATAAATTACGAATTACAAATGAAATCCATCCCCGAAGGGGATACCACAACTGTCCATTGTCAACTGTCAACTATTACCGTATTCTGTCCACAATGGCCTGTCCCATCTCTTTGCAGCCGATGGTTTTTTCGCCGGGGGCGGCAATGTCGCCGGTGCGCAGACCTGCATCCAGAGCGGCGGAGACGGCGGATTCGATGGCGTCGGCTTCTTTTGCCATATCAAAGGAATAGCGCAACATCATGGCGGCGGCCAGAATGGTGCCGATGGGGTTGGCGATATCTTTCCCGGCAATGTCCGGGGCGGAGCCGTGAATGGGTTCGTACAGTCCCCGGCTGCCTTGCCCCAGAGAGGAGGAGGGGATCATGCCGATGGAACCGGTAATCATGGATGCTTCATCCGAAAGAATGTCACCGAACATGTTTTCCGTGACGATGACATCGAACTGGCTGGGGTCTTTCACGATCTGCATGGCGCAGTTGTCCACCAGCATATCCGTCAAGGTAACATCCGGATATTCTTCTGCCAGTTCGTGGAGGACTTTCTTCCACAGCCGGGAGGAATCCAGCACGTTGCTTTTTTCCACGCTGCAAAGCTTCTTGCCGCGCTTCCGGGCGGTCTCAAAACCGATGCGGCCAATGCGGCGGATTTCACTATCGCTGTAGCGCAGCTCGTCAATGGCAGTGGGTTCGCCGTTTTCCGTGATGGTTTCGTGCTTACCGAAGTAAATGCCGCCGATGAGCTCCCGGACGATGATAAAATCAATGCCCTTGTCCACGATCTCCTGCTTTAGCGGAGACGCGGCGGCCAGCTGGGGCCAGATTTTGGCAGGGCGGTTGTTGGAATAAACTTCCATCCCGGCCCGGAGCCGAAGCAGACCCTTTTCCGGCCGCATGGGGCCGGGGACATCGTTCCACTTGGGGCCGCCTACGGCACCCAAGAGCACGCTGTCGGAAGAAAGGCATTTTTGGAGCTCTGACTGGGGCAGCGGATCGCCGAAGGCATCAATGGCGTTGCCGCCCATGGCGGCGGTGGTGTACACAAATTCGTGGCCGTAAACTTCCGCTACCTGGTCCAAAACCCGGACGGCCTGGGCGACGATCTCCGGACCGATGCCGTCACCGGGGATCAGCGCAATCGTTTTCGTCATTTTAGCACATCTCCTTCAAAGAAGCAAGCAATCCGCCGTGATTCATGATATTTTGTATAAATTCCGGAAAAGGCTCCGCCTGATAAGTCTTTCCAGTGGTTAAATTGTGGATGGTACCGGTGTCGAAATCGATGGCGACTTCCTCTCCCGGCTGGATTTCTTCGGCGGCCTGTTCGCATTCCAGAATGGGCAGGCCGATGTTGATGGCGTTGCGGTAGAAGATCCGGGCGAAGGACTTGGCAATGACACAGCCGGTGCCGCAGGTCTTGATGACCAGCGGGGCGTGCTCCCGGGAGGAGCCGCAGCCGAAGTTCCAGCCGGCCACCATAATATCGCCGCTCTGAACACGGCTGACGAAGGAGGTGTCAATGTCCTCCATGCAGTGCTTTGCCAGCTCTTGGGCGTCGCTGGTATTTAAATACCGGGCGGGGATGATGACATCGGTATCCACATTGTCGGGATATTTGAAAACATGACCCTGTGCGTTCATATTAGACCTCCTTGGGTTCGGTGATATAGCCGGTCAGAGCGGAAGCAGCGGCAGTGGCGGGGCTTGCCAGGTACACTTCGCTGTCCACATGGCCCATGCGGCCGACAAAATTCCGGTTGGTGGTGGCAACGCATTTTTCCCCCGCTGCCAGAATGCCCATGTAACCGCCAAGGCAGGGGCCACAGGTGGGGGTGGAGACCACGGCGCCAGCGTCGATGAAGGCAGTCAGATACCCACGCTCAATGCACTCTCGGTAGATGGCCATGGTGGCGGGGATGATGATGCAGCGCACACCGGGGGCAACGGTATGGCCCTTTAAGATATGGTAAGCCGTCTCCATATCCTCCATCCGGCCGTTGGTGCAGGAGCCGATGACCACCTGATCGATGGCGATCTGGCCCAGCTCGGCGGCGGGGTGGGTATTCTCCGGCAGGTGGGGACAGGCCACCGTGGGGACGATTTGGCTCAGGTCAATATCAATGGTGCGCTCATATTCGGCATCCTCATCGGCGGTGAAAATGACCGGGGCACGCTCGCTGCGGCCGTTTAAATAAGCAAGGGTCACCTCGTCCACCGGGAAAATGCCATTCTTGGCACCGGCTTCGATGGCCATGTTGCAGATGCACAGCCGGTCGTCCATGGAAAGGGTTTTGACGCCTTCCCCGGTGAACTCCATGGATTTGTACAAGGCACCGTCCACGCCGATCCTGCCGATAATGGTGAGGATCACATCCTTGCCACTGCAATTGGCGGGAAGAGAACCGGTGAGGTGAAAGCGGATGGCGGCGGGGACTTTGAACCAGGCAATGCCGGTGGCCATACCGGCAGCCATGTCCGTAGAGCCAACGCCGGTGGAGAAGGCACCCAATGCGCCGTAGGTGCAGGTATGGGAGTCGGCACCGATGATGCAGTCACCGGCTGTGACCACGCCCTGCTCCGGCAGAAGAGCGTGCTCGATGCCCATTTTGCCTACGTCATAGAAGTGGCTGACGCAGTGCTGGCAGGAAAATTCCCGGCACTGCTTACTCTGCTGGGCGGCCTTGATATCCTTATTGGGGACAAAGTGATCCAGCACGATGGCGATTTTATCTTTGTCAAAAACTTCCGTAAAGCCGTTCTTGGTGAACTCGTTAATGGCCACCGGGGTGGTGATATCGTTACCCAAAACGATGTCCAGCTTTGCCCGGATCAGCTGTCCGGCGGTGACGGTATCCATTCCGGCGTGGGCTGCCAGAATTTTTTGGGTCATGGTCATTCCCATGGTGTTTCCTCCTTTATTCTCCGATCATGTTGTTAAAGGCACTGATGAGGGCATAGGCACTGGCCTTGATGATATCGGTGTCCGTACCGGCACCCCAGAAAAGATCTCCGTTTCCATCTTCCAGCCCGATGTATGCCGCGGCGGTGGAGCTGGAATTGCGCTCCTGAACGGAGTGCTCGGAGTAGACCTTCAGGGTGAACTGGCGGCCGGTGAGCTGCTTCAGGGCATTGCTGACGGCATCCAGAGAGCCGTTGCCGCTGGCGTGGAGATTCCGGGTGTGTCCTGCCCGGAGGAAGGTCACGTCGGCTTCCACATTTTCGCCCTTCCGGACAAAGTGCATTTCGGCGATGGACAGCGGATCGTGGCGGTTTAAGTAGCGATCCATGAAGATAGCCAGCACATCCTCGCTCTTGAGCTCCCGGTGATCGTGGTCGGAAACGGACTTGCACTGGTAGCTCAGGTGTTCCCGCATCTTCGGCGGCAGGCTGTAGCCGTAGGTCTGCTCCAGCAGGTAGCCGATACCGCCCTTGCCGGACTGGGAATTGACCCGGATCACATCGGCATCGTAGGTACGGCTGATGTCCTTGGGATCAATGGGGATGTAGGGCACTGTCCACTGGTGGAGATTCTTTTCCTTCCGCCAGGTCATGCCCTTGGCGATGGCATCCTGATGGGAGCCGGAGAAGGCGGCGAAGACCAGTGCGCCGGCATAGGGGCTGCGCTCATAGACGTGCATCCGGGTGGTCTGCTCATAGGTCTTGCAGATGGAAGGCATGTCGGAGAAATCCAGATGGGGGTCAACACCGTGGGAGTACATGTTCATGGCCAGGGTGATGATATCCACATTGCCGGTACGCTCGCCGTTACCGAAGAGGGTGCCTTCCACCCGGTCGGCACCGGCAAGCAAAGCCAGCTCCGTGTCAGCCACGCCGGTACCCCGGTCGTTGTGGGGGTGCAGGGAAAGGGTCACATGTTCCCGGTATTTCAGGTTTTCGCTGATATACTCCACCTGACTGGCGTAAATATGGGGCAGGGACATTTCTACGGTGACGGGAAGATTGATGATAACATTGTTGGTTTCGCTGGGCTCCAGCACATCCAGCACGGCGTTGCACACTTCCAGCGCATATTCCGGCTCGGTGCCGGTGAAGCTCTCGGGGGAATATTCAAAGCGGAAATTGCCCTCATATTCGGAAGCCAACCGCTTTACCAGTTTGGCACCGTCGATGGCGATTTGCTTGATCTCCTCTTTGCTCTTGCGGAAGACCTGCTCCCGCTGGGCAACGGACACGGAGTTATAGAAGTGGATGATGGCACTGGGAGCACCCTTGCAGGCCTCGAAGGTCTTGCGGATGATGTGCTCCCGGCACTGGGTCAGCACCTGCACCGTTACATCCTGGGGGATCATATGGTTTTCAATCAGGGTACGAAGAAATTCGTATTCCGTCTCGGAGGCGGCAGGGAAGCCCACTTCGATCTCTTTGAAGCCAACCCGCAGCAGCATATGGTAAAACTCCAGCTTTTCTTCCAGGCTCATGGGGATCACGAGGCTCTGGTTGCCGTCCCGCAGATCCACGCTGCACCACTGGGGAGCGTGCTCAATGTGATCTTTCTGTACCCACTTGTAGTGATTGCCCGGGGCCGGGTAGTAGCCGATGGCGTATTTGCTGGTATCCATATGCGTTTTCTCCTTTTTTGCGTCAGGTTTTATTGGACAACGTGGAAGCCTTCGGCGGTCAACGCCTGCTTGATCTGCTCCACATGTTCGTAATTTCGGGTTTCCAGATCCACCCGAAGGAAGCAATCCTTGATATTCAGGGTATTGCCCCGGTCGTGGTGGACTTCGGTGATGTTGCCGCCGCAGTCGGCGATGATCCGGGAGACGTCTTTCAGTCTGCCGGGCATATCCGCCAGCTCGATCATCAGACTGGCGATGCGGCCGGATTTTACCAGACCCCGCTCAATGACCCGGTTCAGGCTGGTGACATCGATGTTGCCGCCGGAAATGACGCTGACCACCTTCTTGCCTTCCAACGGGAACTTGTGGAACATGGCGGCGGCCACGGATACGGCACCGGCACCTTCGGCGATCATCTTCTGTTTTTCAATGAGCTTCAGAATGGCGGCGCAGATCTCGTCTTCGGTAACGGTGGCGATATCGTCCACATACTTGCTGACCAGTTCGTAGGTCAGATCTCCGGGGCGCTTTACGGCGATGCCGTCGGCAATGGTGGATACGCTGTCCAGGGTGCCGATCTTTCCGTCCTGAATGGAGCGGAACATGCTGGGAGCTCCGGCAGCCTGAACGCCGTAGACCTTCACGGAAGGCCGCAGGGACTTGATGGCAAAGGCGATACCGGCAATCAGACCGCCGCCGCCAATGGGGACGATGACAGCATCGATGTCTTCCAGCTCGTTGAGGATTTCCAGACCGATGGTACCCTGACCGGCAATGACATTTTCATCGTCAAAGGGATGGACGAAGGTGTAGCCGTACTCCTCTTTCAGTTCCAGTGCTTTCTTGTAGGCATCGTCGTAGACACCGGGCACCAGACAGACTTCGGCACCGAAGCCCTTGGTGGCTTCGATCTTGGACAGGGGTGCGCTTTCCGGCAGGCAGATCAGGGAGGAAATGCCGCATTTGCTGGCGGCCAGTGCCACGCCCTGGGCGTGGTTACCGGCGGAACAGGCGATGACGCCTTTGGCCTTCTCCCCGTCGCTGAGCTGGGAGATCTTATAGCCGGAACCCCGGAGTTTGAAAGAGCCGGTGCGTTGCAGGTTTTCCGGCTTGAAGTACAGTTCAAAGTCCTGAGAAAAACCGTAGGCCCGGGCCAGGGGAGTGGGGCGGATGATGTCCTTCAGGACAAGGGAAGCGTGAAAAATTTTGTCGATAGTCAGCATGAACGTAACTCCTTTTGTCAGGGTAATAAAATACACAATTGTGATAAAAAGAGCCCTGTCTCTTTTTATCACAAAGAGACAGGGCTTCTGAAAAACCTTGCGGTACCACTCTTTTTGCCGTACAGAATACGACCACTCCACGGCAGTCCAACAACTGCCTCCCGCTGTATCGGTCGGGTTCCGTCCTTCCTACTTGCCTTATGCGTTGGGAAAGGCCGCTCAGAGGCCAGTATACCAATTCCGTTGCGACTGCCTCCCACCAACCGGCAGCTCTCTGGACGCAAAAGGGAAAGGGCTTTTTCCTCTTCGAAGCGTTTTGCGATGTTGTGCGCATTATAGCAGAAAAGGGAAACGGTGTCAAGCGGTGAAATACAAAAGTTTTTGACAGAGGTACAAAAATTACTCGATGACCTCGATCCAGCCCTCGGGAGCTTCGATGTGGCCCATCTGGATACCGGTGAGGGTATCGTAGAGCTTCTGGATCTTGGGGCCGAAGCCGGCGTAGTGGATCAGGCGGCCGTGGTCGTCAATGGTGCCCACGGGGGAGATGACCGCAGCGGTGCCGCAGAGGCCGCACTCCTCGAACTGGTCGATCTCGCTGAGGGCCACATCCCGCTCTTCCACTTCCATGCCCAGATATTCTTTGGCCACATGGACGATGGAGCGCCGGGTGATGGAGGGCAGAATGGTCTCGGATTTGGGGGTCACCAGGGTGTTGCCCTTGATGAAGATGATGTTGGCACCGCCGGTTTCCTCGATGTGGGTACGGGTTGCGGAGTCCAGGTAGATGTTCTCGTCATAGCCCTGCTCGTGGGCATCCACGATGGCGTACAGGCTCATGGCGTAGTTCAGACCGGCCTTGACGTGGCCGGTACCCTTGGGGGCGGCACGGTCGTAGTCGGAGATCCGGACGGTCAGGGGCTTGATGCCGCCCTTGAAGTAGGGGCCAACGGGGGTGACGAAGACCCGGAACTGGTAATCCGTGGCGGGCTTCACGCCGATCACGGAGTTGATGCCGAACATATAGGGACGGATGTACAAAGAGGCACCGGAACCGTAGGGAGGTACCCATGCGGCGTTGGCCTTGACCACCTGCCGGATGGCATCCAGGAACCGGTCTTCGGGGAAAGCGGGCATCTTCAGACGCTCAGCAGACTCCACCATCCGCTTGGCGTTCAGGTCGGGACGGAAGCAGACAATGTGGCCGTCCTCCGTGGTGTAGGCCTTCATGCCCTCGAAACAGGTCTGGGCATACTGCAATACGCAGGCGCACTCGTTCATGGTGATGTTGGCATCGGTGGTCAGGCCGCCTTCATCCCAGGCACCGTTTGTATAGTTGGAGACATAACGCTGTTCCGTCTGGACATAACCAAAGCTCAGGTTACCCCAGTCGATATTCTTCTTTTCCATAAGAAACACCTCTTCTGTGATTTTTCAGTGCCCTTATTTTAGCACTGCCGATGGCTCAGGTCAATAGATTTGCCTAAAAAATGTTTATTCCAAGCGGACAATTGTCTGCTTGGAATAAACGGGTACACTTGTAGGGGCGGGTTCGCATATAAGCTGTCATCCCGACTGGAGCGTAAGCGGAATGGAAGGATTTTGGCATAGACCACTTCTTTTGCAGTAGGTAAGTGCCAGGATCCCTCCACTCGCTGCCGCTCGGTCGGGATGACATGGTTTTAATCGTTTTGCTACGGCGGCTTGTTACCAAGCCGCCGTTCATATGCGATTACACATCCAACTCCCGTTCCTGTTTCCGGTAGGTGTGAACAAATGCCACCATCTGGCACAGGAAAGTGATGGCCCAGGAAATGGGGTAGGAAATGTACAGACTCTGGGGAGTATGAAGGGCAGGGATTTGGAACAGGGTGCAGATCCAGCCGATGCGGATACCGCAGACACCCAGAATGGAGATCACCATGGGCAGGAAGGATTCTCCCAGTCCCCGGAGGGCGCCGGTGGAAACATCCATCAGTCCACAGAGGAAATAGGGAAGAAGAACGTACACAAAACGGATCATGCCCCAGGAGATAGCTTCCTGAGAGTCAGTGATGTACAGCGACAGCAAATTCTCGCCAAAGGCATAGACTACCGCACCCAGAGCCAGCCCCACCACGGTGACGCAGCCCAGGCAAATGCCCACGGTTTTGGCCACCCGCTTGTACTGCCGGGCACCGGCGTTCTGACCGATGAAGTTCACGGCGGTCTGGTGGAAGGCGTTCATGCAGACGTAGACGAAGCCCTCGATATTGCCTGCGGCGGCGTTGCCGGACATGAGAATATCACCAAAGGAGTTGATGGAAGACTGGATCATCACGTTGGAGATGGAGAACAGGGAACCCTGAATACCGGCGGGAAGGCCGATGCGCACCATCTTCTTCAGCTGATCGCCATGGATGGCCATTTTCTTCAGCTCCAGACGGCAGCAGTCCTTCCGGCGCATCAGGGCGATGGTCACCAGCACAGCGGAAATGGCCTGGGAAATGGTGGTGGCCAGGGCAACGCCGGCTACGTTCATGTCAAAGACTGTGACAAAGACGATGTTCAGCACCACGTTGACCATACCGGCGATGGCCAGGAAGATCAGAGGACTTTTGGTATCTCCAGCGGCCCGTAAAATGGCGGCGGCGAAGTTATAGACCATGGTAAAGGTGATGCCGGCAAAGTAAATGCGCATGTACACGCTGGACAGGGGCAGCACGTTATCCGGTGTACCCATAAGCCGCAGCAGAGGCTCCGACAGAGAAATGCCCACCACAGTCAGCACTACGCCACTGACAAGAGCTGTGGGAATGGCGGTGTGGACGGTATTGTGGACCACCACATCCTCCCGGCTGCCCAGACCATGGGCCACGGTGACGCCTGCGCCGACGGACAGGCCGATGAACAGATTAACGATCAGGTTGGTAATGGCACCGGTGGCCCCTACGGCGGCTACGCTGACACTGCCGCAGAACTGCCCCACGATGACCAGATCCGCTGCGTTGAACAGCAGTTGCAACAGGCTGGTCAGGATAATGGGGATGGTATACACCACAATATTGCGAAACAGGGGCCCTTCCAGCATAGATTGATTGGAACGATTCACGAAAAGCACCTTCTTTGAAAAATTTGTAGGATGTTCTAAATCTATTATAGCATTCTTGTGCAAAAGTGCAAGAGGAAAGAGAAAATTAGTTGATAGTGGATAACTGATGGTGGATAGTTGTTTTGTTGGGACTGTCAGCTATCAACTATCAGCTATCCACTATCAACTCAAAAAACCTCCCGGACACCTTATGGTATCCGGGAGGTTTTTGAGGAACACTTAAGCCTTTGCGGCCTTGTTGCGCTTGTGCTGATTCCAGATGGTGACGACACCTTCCACGGCCAGAACAATGGCCAGGACCATCAGCAGTACGCCCAGGATGACCTGTGCGTAGGGGCCCCAGTCGGCACCGCCCTTGGCGATGACACCGATCTGAGACTTGGTGTTGATGAACAGGGAGGCGATGGTGACGCAGAGCATGAAGGCCATGGGCAGCAGGAACATCTTGTTGTCCTTGCCCACATTGCCCAGCCAGGTAGCCACAGCCAGCAGACCCAGAGCGGCCAGCAGCTGGTTGGCGGAGCCGAACAGTGCCCAGATCTTGCCGTAGCCGTTCAGGCCCAGCAGGATGCCCAGCACCACGGTGATGATGGTGGCAACATAGGGGTTGGACAGAACCTTCTTGTAGCCGGTGACATTCTCGGGGGTCTCACCCTTGCTTCCGTCCAGCCAGAATTCCTGGAACATGAACCGGGCCAGACGGGTGGCGGTATCCAGAGAAGTCAGGCAGAATGCGGAGTAGGTCAGAACCAGCAGGGTGTACAGCACGTTGTACACGGTACCACGGGAAGGATCGATCATACCGGCAATGCCGCCGCCGAAGATGGCAGTTGCACCAATCAGTTCGTACTCGGTGCCCTTCAGGCTGTAGGCGTAAGCCACGGCGCAGAGGGTCAGCACGGCAAGAACGCATTCCAGCAGCATGCCGCCGTAAGCGATGGGCTTGGCGTCGGTTTCCTTATCCAGCTGCTTGGAAGTGGTGCCGGAGGAAACCAGAGAATGGAAGCCGGAGATGGCGCCGCAGGCGATGGTGGTGAACAGCACGGGGAACACGGGGGTGGGGTTGTTGGGGGTGTTCAGCACGGGCAGGCTGCTCATGGAGGGGTTGCCCATCAGCACGGCGATGACGGCCAGAGCCAGCATCGCATACAGCAGGAAGCTGGACAGGTAGTCACGGGGCTGCAGCAGGATCCACACGGGAGCCACGGAAGCGATGCAGATGTACAGACCCACGATCCACATCCAGGTGGTGCTGGACAGGTAAATGGGGTGGAAGAACATGCCGATGGCGATGATGGCCACGATACCGGCAACACCGACCACGGAAGCCACGCCCATGGGCATGTTCCGGCGGTAAACGGCGAAACCGAAGATAATGGCGATGACAATGAACAGCAGGGAGACCATGGCCACACGGGCGTTGGCCTCGGAAGCCACCAGATCCACAGCACCATCGACGAAGGTAGCGCCGAAGGTACCGGCCACGATGGATGCGAAAGCGGCAACCACCAGGATCAGGGTCAGGTAAGAGAAGATGATGAACAGGCGCTTGGCGCGCTTGCTCATGTTGACGGAGATGATCTCGCCAATGGACTTGCCGCCGTGACGGACAGAGGCGAACAGAGCACCGAAGTCATGGACACCGCCGAAGAAGACGCCGCCGATGACGATCCACAGAGCACATGCGCCCCAGCCAAAGCCGGCAGCAGCAGCGCTGATGGGACCGGTAATGGGGCCAGCGCCTGCGATGGAGGAGAAGTGATGGCCCATCAGGACCGGTGCGGGTGCGGGAACGTAGTCGATGCCGTCTTCCATGGTGTGGGCAGGAGTGGGCTGATCGTTTTCACCAACGCCCCACTTCTTGCACAGGTAGCGGCCATAGAAGATGTAACCTGCCAGCAGACATGCAGAGCAGATCACCAGAAGCAGAATACCGTTCATGTTGTTAACTCCCTTCTTTTTTGCGGGGGAAACCTGATATCAAAGCTTCCCGCTTTTTTTGGAGCTGAAATTTTGCTCCAGGATCTGTTTTGCTCCCCGTCCGGCTGGATTGGACAGGAAACGGTTTGTGGAAACTTCCATTGCGGCAAGCTGAAACTCCGTCCAGCCATGAAGGCTCAGCTTGTAGTTTTTCCGGAAGCGGGTCTTTTTGAGGACTTTCTGAGCCTCCGGATCCATGGTATTTGCCAGAACCACCAGGGTTATGTTGGAGAACATATGGTCCTTGTGGGGCCTGACCTTGCGCAAACCCGCCCTTTTGGACAGATCCACCCGTGCTTGCAGGTCAGCGGCAGTCAGATGGTCGGTCAGGTAGAAATAGATATATTCATGTTGTTCTACCGCCGACAGAACGTGCTCTCTGGAAATCAGATAATTCTCATCCCGCAGATAGTAAGTGGCGGTGGCCGGCCAGAGGGTGTCTTCTTCGGTTACCTCCCGGGCGATATCGTACTGGTGAGAATAGGCATCCAGCAGTTTGTCGAGCATGGATTGCAGGGTGATTTCCATAAAGCAGTCCTTTCTGTTTCTTTGCCGTCTGATGATCCTGACGGAAATATCATCCGGATTATACACCAAAAATGTCCGTTTGTGAAGCACAAATGTCTATGATGTGAACGATTTGTGAATTCTGTCGGACTTTTAGGTTAAGAATTAGTAAAAGTTAGTAAAGATGCAAATAAGAAACGACAAAGACCTGAAACGAAATTGAAACGTATGCGAATAGCAGTGAATAGTGAGGGGATCGTAGGGGACGGGGCTCCCGTCCCAGCGGCCAAAGGCCGCCATGCCTTCCCCTTCGGGTAAGCAAAGCTTTCCAATAAACAATCGCCAGTGGCGATTGCTCATGGAAAAGTGATGGCGCCCCAGTGCGCACACTGGGGCGGAAGAGGGAGGCACAATGTAATATGGTTTGAATAGCGAAAAATCACTACATATGTTGTCATCCCGACTAAGCGAAGCGCATGGAGGGATCTTGGCACTATCGGACTGCAAAATGTTGGTAAGTGCGAAGATCCCTCCGCTCGCTATCGCTCGGCCGGGATGACAAGGTTTTCTGTTTTTGCCCATGTAGCGAACCGGGTGGGCCCAATGGTGTAACGATTACTACCAGTCTTTCCCTCTCGAATTGTCAGCGGCCACTGGCCGCAAAAAAAAAACCGGGACGCAGCTTTCGTTGCGTCCCGGTGTCAGGGCATTGGGGGAGAGGATTTACTTTTTCAGGGTCAGAGCGTTAGCACGCTTGCGGCCGTACCAGATAACGGCACCAACATAGACCACGCAGGCGATGGCACCCACGGCATAAGCCACGCCCCAGGGCAGGTTGAAGCCGATCTTGGCATTGGCCAGATAAGTAACGGTGACGAAGGCATAGAAGCCGCCGGGGATCATGGGCATCCAGACATACTTGCTCTTGCCGTTCTCGAACATCCACACGGCGATGGCCAGGAAGGCAAACAGGCTCAGAGTCTGGTTGGACCATGCGAAATAACGCCACAGGATGTTGAAGCCGTTGGCATTGGTCTTGGCGAAGACCAGGATGGCAGCAACCAATGCGAAGATAACAGCGGACAGACCCATACGCTTGCCGTTGGTGCTCTGGTCGATATGCATGGACTCGGCAACGGTCAGCCGCAGGCCCCGCAGTGCGGTATCGCCGGAGGTGATGGGCAGGACGATGATACCCAGCAGAGCAATGATGCCGCCAAAGTCGCCCAGCAGGTCACGGCACACAGCACCGACAGTGGCGGTAGCGCCGGAAGCGATGGCTTCCCGCATACCCAGGTTGTAAGCGCCCATGGCAGCGGCAGCCCAAACCATAGCGATGAAGCCTTCCAGGATCATCATGTTGTAGAAGGTGTTGCGACCTTCCTTCTCAGAGCCCATGGTGCGGGAGATGATGGCGGTCTGCGTGGAGTGGAAGCCGGACAGGATGCCGCAGGCAACGGTGATGAAGAAGGTGGGGATGAAGTGCTGTGCGGTGAAGTAGTCAGCGTAGCTGAAGGTGGTCTGGACACCGTCGATCATGACGTAGGCCAGAGGAGCAGCCCAGCCCTCGCTCCACAGCTCGGTGAGGGGATAGCCCTTCAGGAAGATGCCGCCGAAGACGCCCACAGCGGAGAACAGCAGGATGCCGCCGAAGAGGGGGTAGATCTTGCCGATGACAGCGTCAATGGGGAACACGGTAGCAGCCAGGTAGTAAGCGAAGATCGCGCCGTAGATGACCCAGGTGGAGACATCGGAAGCGGAGCCGGAGAAGCCGAAGACCTGAGTTGCAGCGATGTCGCCGGGGGTGTAGATGAACACGGCGCCGACCAGCAGCAGAAGCAGGCAGACAAAGATCTGGTAGATCCAGAAGATGGTCTTGTTGGAATACTTCTTGATCATCTCGGGCATCTGGGTGCCGCCGTCTCTCAGGCAGATCATGCCGGAGAAGTAGTCGTGCATAGCACCGCCGATGATGTTACCGATGGGGATGGTGATGAAGGCGATGGGTCCAAACAGGATGCCCTGGATGGGTCCGAAGATGGGGCCGGTGCCTGCAATGTTCAGCAGGTTGATCAGCATGTTCTTCCAGGACTTCATGGGGACATAGTCCACGCCGTCCTGCTTGGTGTAAGCGGGGGTCTTGCGGTCATCGGGTCCGAAAACTTTTTCGCAGAATCTGCCATAAAGTGCGGCACCCACGACCAGGATGACCAGGCCGATGATAAAGGTTACCATAAGATTTACTCCTTTTCTTTTCTCTCGAATGATGGGATACCGTTTCGGATGGAACCGGTTCCCTGCCCTTCGGAGCCTATTATAGCAGGATTTTACCAAATGGGAGCTAAGGTTTGGTTAAGAAGTATTTTTCAGGAGCGTACAAGTGTACACGTTGGAAGGAAAAAACAAATGCAGGGCACTTTTTGCCCTGCATTTGCAAGAATTACTTCATTTTTGCACCGGTTTTCTTCACAGTTCCCTTTACTTCAGGAAAATCATATCCCGGTTGATGTCGGCCAGCGTTTTGGCACCGCACATGGCCATGGTGTCTTCCAGCTCGGCACCGATCTTGTCGATGTACAGCTTCACGCCTTCGGCACCGCCGCCGTAGACCATAGGCACGAAGGGGCGGCAGATAATGGCAGCGTCTGCGCCCAGAGCCAGGGCCTTGAACACATCCACACCGCTGCGGATGCCGCCGTCCACCAGGATCTTCATACCGCTGCCCTTCAGGGCATCCACGATGTCCGCCAGCACTTCCGCCGTGGCGGGGCACTGATCCAGCACCCGGCCGCCGTGGTTGCTGACCACGATGGCAGCGGCACCGGCCTGCTGTGCCTTCAGAGCACCGGCAACGGTCATAACGCCCTTGACGATGAAGGGTTTCCCAGCCATGTTGGCGATTTCTGCCAGCTGCTCTACGGTCTTGCTGCCGGCGGGGGGATTCATACCCTTCAGGAAGGGCAGACCGGCGGCATCGATATCCATAGCCACGGCGAAGGAACCGGAGGACTTCACCAGTTCCATTTTCTCCTGAATAGTGGTTAAGTTCCAGGGCTTCACCGTGGGAACGCCCAGACCCTTGTTGGCGGCGATGGCGGCGCAGGCACCCTGCATCACGGCGGCATCCAGACCGTCACCGGTGAAGGCGGCAATGCCACATTCGGCGCAGGCTTTTACCAGAACATCGTTGTAGCTGGCATCGTTATATTTGTCGCTGTAGTGGCTGGTCACCGCACCCACGGGGCCGGCAAAGAAGGGGAACCGGAACTGCTGGCCGAAGATGGCCAGAGAAGCATCGGGGGCAGCGGAGTCGCTGATGGTGTCCATATTCACCCGGATCTCCCGCCATTTTTCAAAGTTGCGGATGGCGGTGTCTCCCATACCCTTGGAGCCGGGGCCGGGGATGGTGTTGCCGCAGGCCTTGCCGTTGCACACGGGGCAGGCCTTACACTTGTTTTTGGGATCATGGGCAGCTTGCAGAACTTCCTGATAGGTCATGGTGGTTACCTCCAAGATGGTTTGTTATATTTGGTTTCTTCATTGTATCACGGAAAAAGGAAAGTGTCACCTGATATTAAAGTTTTTTCGGGAATTTTGGGAAAAAGAACTCCCGCCTGATGGTCAGGCGGGAGTGTGGGAGCGGATATCAGCCCTTGACACCACCGGCGGTCAGGCCGCTGGTCAGATTCTTCTCAATGGACATGAACAGAATCACAACGGGGACAATGGCGAAGATGGATGCGGCGAACAGATACTGCCACTCGATCATGTTGTAGCCGTTGAAGATGTTGATACCAACGGTCAAAGGCTTCAGTGTATCGGTGGAGATCAGGCACAGGGACACGGTGTACTCGTTCCAGGCATTGATGAAGATGAAGATCAACGTGGTGACAATGCCGGGAGCTGCCACAGGCAGCAGCACCTTGAACATGGCCTGGATCCGGTTGCAGCCGTCAATGGTGGCGGCCTGCTCCATCTCAGCGGAGATGGACATGAAAGTACCTCTCAGCAGCCAGATGGTGAAAGCCTGGTTGAAGGCGGCGTTGATGAAGATCAAACCCAGCAGACTGTTGGTCAGACCCAGGATCTGCATGACCTTGTAGATACCGATGAGCAGCACCACGGGAGCAAACATCTGGGACACGATGATGAAGCCCAGGAAAGCGGTCTGCCCCTTAAACTTCATACGGGCCAGAGCGTAGGCGGCGGGGATGCCGCAGACCATAGCGATGGCAGTGGAGCCACCTGCGATAATGATGGAGTTGAGCATGTACTTGGCCATGGGAGCCTTGCTCCAGATGTCAACGAAGTTGGACCACATGACCTTGATGGGGAACACGGTGCCGTTGATGGAGAAGATCTCAGACCGGCTCTTCAGAGCGGTGCAGACCATGACAAAGTAAGGGTACAGGATGAAGACGCAGATCAGCGTGACCACAAAGTACAGGCAGATCCGCCGGAGAAGCTTGCCGTGGTTGATATGGATTGTATCGTTCATGGATCAGTCGTCTCCTTTCTTCAAAGTGGAAACCATGTACACACTGGCGCAGACCAGCAGGATCAGGAAGCCGATGACAGACACGGCAGCGGCTTCGCCCTGCTTGCCGTTGTAGAAGGCCAGCTTATACAGGTAGGTGACCAGGGTATCGGTACGGGAGGCGGGGTCGCCCTTGGTGATGGTCCAGACGATGGGGAAGGAGTTGAAGACGTAGATGATATTCAGCACCGTGGCCACGGTCAGGCTGGGCTTGACCAGGGGAATGGTGATGTGGAAGAGCTTGTCCCAGTAGGAGGCACCATCCACCACGGCGGCTTCGTAGTAGGAAGAATCGATAGACTGCAATCCGGACAGGGCGGTAAAGCAGACGAAGGGGATGGTAACAAAGATACCACAGGCAATCTCCCAGGCGAAGTAGGCTTCGGGGGTAGGGGTCCAGTTGATGTTACTGCTGATAATGCCCAGAGACTTCAGCAGGGTATTCAGGGCGCCGTAGTCCACATCGATGATGAACTTCCAGACGGAGGCCTGAATGACCAGGGTGGTGGCCCAGGGGAAGACCACGATGGCACGGGCAATCTTGCGGCCCTTGAACTCGTTGTTCAGCAGCAGTGCCAGAATGAAGCCCAGCACGGTGGAGATCACCACAACAGCGATGGTCCAGATGATGGTGTTTTTCAGCACCAGAGAGAACTTGGCACTGGTGAGGACTTTGGAGAAGTTTTCAAAACCGATGAATCCCTTCACCAGACCCGCCTTGGTGACCTTGCTGAAAGCCATACGGAACACGAAGCCAATGGGGATGATGATGAAGATGAACATCAGGATGATACTGGGCAGGATCCACAGATAGGGCTCTGCGGTGCGCACCAGGGTATGGGGTTTGTTCTTTTTCACGAGGAGACCTCCCTGAAAGATAAAATGTCTGTAGGGCGGGGGCTTACTACCGCCTTTTCTATGACGTTGGCGGGGGCAAGCCCCTGCCCTACGGGGGGAGAAGGGATGAAATGGGCCGGGCCAGAAAAGGCCCGGCCCATCAAATTATGCCTTGACTTGACAGGTAAGGAAGGTGGGATTAGCCAGCGATCTCAGCCTGCAGATCGTCCAGCAGCTCCTGAGCGTTGCCGCCCAGCAGAACCTGCTGCTGCACATCGATGACACCCTGCTTAACATCCATCCACTCGGCCTTGGCAGCGGGATAGAACTTAGCGGAGCCGATAACATCGATCCAGGCGGTCATGCCGGGGTCAGCGGCGGCGCACAGCTCGTTACCGGTGGAGGTAGCGGGCAGGAAGTCTTCCATCAGAACCCACTCGGAGTAGGGCTCGTCATCATAGAAAGCGTCCACAACTGCGGTGATGGCAGCCAGCTCAGCATCGCTGTAGCCGTTGTCGAAGCACATGATACGGTCCATAACGCCGACGGAAGCACCGGCAGCGCCGCCGTTGGTGGGCAGGGAAGCCACAGCGTAGTTAATGGGGTTCTCCTGGGACTCACAGTACTTGGAGATCTGGTTGGGTCCGATCATCATAGCGACCTTGCCGGATGCGAACATTTCCTGCAGATCGTAACGGGTCTCGGTGGTGGGGTCGGTGTTGGTCAGGCCATCCTTGACCAGGGAGGTGATGAACTCAACGGCTTCCACGTTCTCAGCGGAGTTCAGAGTCCAGTTTCCATCGGCGTCAACGAAGCCGCCGTTGTTGTTCCATGCGTAGTAAGCGAAGCAAGCCTGACCTTCGTCAGTGGTCATGTCAACGCCCCAGGGGTAGATGTCAGCATCGTAAGCCTTGATGGCTTCGCAAGCGGTCTTCAGCTCTTCCCAAGTGGTGGGAACTTCCACGCCGGCAGCCTCCAGGATGTCAACGTTGTAGTACAGAGCACGGGCGGAAGCCAGATCGGGGACAGCCCAAACGGTGTCGTCCACAACGGACTCAGCCAGGAAGGAGTCGAAGAACTTGGCGTAAGTCTCCTCGGAGACCCACTCGGAAGCGGGCAGCAGCAGGTCGTCGGCCTGGTAGTCGGCGAAGCCGTCGATGTTCAGCAGGTCGGGAGCCTCGCCGTTGGCGATGCGGGTGTTGACCACGGTGTAGATGTCGTTCCAGGAGACAACGTCAACGGTCAGGTTGATGTCTTCGTGAGCGGCGTTGAACTTTTCGACAAAGTCAGCCCACCAGGCGGCGGTTTCGGTGCCGTACTGAGCGGCGATCATGGTGACTTCCACCTTATCACCGGCGGGAGCTTCAGCAGCGGGAGCCTCAGCGGCAGCCTCGGTTGCGGCGGGAGCGGCTTCCTCGGTCTTGCTGCCACAAGCGGCCAGGGTCAGGACCATAGCCAGGACCAGCAGCAGGGAAATGAGCTTCTTCATTGTTTTTCCTCCATATTGTTGATGTATGCTTGCACAGCGCATGGCGCTGAATAAGCCGAAAACGATGCCCATATGGGCATAAAAAGGGAACGTTCCCTTTTTATTTCCTTCCTGTGGATGGCTGTTGCGGCAAAGGGATAGTAAAGGAAATCCTGGATTTGTCTTTTTGCACAACACCTCATATCTAAGACAAGTATACTAAGTTTTTCGGAAAAGTCAATTAAATTACGGTTTCAAAAAGCCGATTCTTGGTTAAATAGAACAAAATCGGACAAATCCACAATGGAAACGATTCCAAATTGTACAATTTTACAAGCTTATTTTTGGCTGAAAAAGGCTGGAAAGAGGTTGCAACCCGGAAATTTGTGTGCTATACTGGAACAAAATAGAGGAAAATGCAGGGTTAAGAAATGGCAAATTTGCATTTTTCAACTATTACTTTATGGAAATAGAATTTTGCGCATTCCAAATACCATTGTCATTGAGAGGAGCAATACGATGTCTGCGATTTTTATTCCCGAACAGGAAGCCATTTTGGAAGAGGTCATTGCCGCTTACGACTTTCCTGCCACCCTGCTGGGTGCTGTCCGCTATGGTCAGGGCCACATCAACGATACCTTCTGCGTTCTGTGCCAGCCTCAGGAGGGAGACTGCATCCGCTTTATTCTCCAGGGTCTGTCTTCTGCCGCCTTCCCTCATCCGGAGGAACTGATGGAGAATTTCGTCGGCATTACCTCCTATCTCCGGCAGCAGGTCATCCGTCTGGGGGGCGATCCCATGCGGGAGACCCTGAGTCTGGTGAAGACCCGGGATGGCAAGGATTTCTATACCGACTCCACCGGCAAGGTTTGGCGTCTGACACCTTTCATTGAAAATACCGATTGCCTTCAGTCCGCTACCCCGGAACTGTTTGAAGCTTCCGCCCGGGCTTTTGGCCGGTTCCAGTACATGCTTCAGGGCTATCCCGCCGAGACCCTCCACGAGACCATCGTCAAGTTCCACGATACGGAAGATCGTTTTGCCAAGTTTGTGGCAGCTCTGGAAGCCGATCCCCTGAACCGGGCCAAGGATGTACAGCCGGAAATTCAGTTCGTGCTGGATCGGAAGGCCGACTGCTCCGTGGCCTTGCAGGCCCTCCGGGATGGCAAGCTGCCCCTGCGGGTCACCCATAACGATACCAAGCTGAACAACATCCTCATCGACCGGGACATCAACGAGGGTATCTGCGTCATCGATCTGGACACCACCATGCCCGGCCTTTCCATGAATGACTTCGGCGACTCCATCCGTTTCGGCGCCAACCATTCTAAAGAAGATGAGAAGGATCTGAGCAAGGTCAACTTCGATATCGATTTGTACGAAGTCTTCACCCGGGGCTTCCTGGAAGGTGCTCAGGGTTCCCTGACGGAAGCAGAGCTGGAATACCTGCCCTGGGGTGCCCGGCTGATGACCCTGGAATGCGGCATCCGGTTCCTGACGGACTATCTGGTGGGCGACCACTATTTCCGCATCCATTACCCCGAGCAGAATCTGGATCGCACCCGTACCCAGTTCAAGCTGGTCTCCGATATGGAGCAGCAGTTTGAAGCCATGGGTGCCATTGTCCGGAAATATGCGAAATAATTGTCCATTGCATTTTTGAAAAGAAGTAGTATACTACTGTAGAAGATAATTTGCATCACATGAGGAGGTACATTCCATGAATATTCTGGTTACCGGCGGTGCCGGTTATATCGGCTCCCACACCTGCGTGGAGCTGCTGAATGCAGGCTACGGCGTGGTGGTCATTGACAATCTGTGCAATTCCAACCCCAAGAGTCTGGAGCGGGTGGAAATGCTTACCGGCAAGAAGCCCAAGTTCTACGAAGGCGATGTCCGGGACGAGGCTCTGCTGCGGAAGATCTTCGCCGAGAACGAGATCGCTGCCGTCATCCACTTTGCCGGCCTGAAGGCCGTGGGCGAGTCCGTTGCCCAGCCCTGGCGGTATTATGACAATAACCTGAACTCCACTCTGGTGCTGACCAAGGTCATGGGAGAAGTGGGCTGCAAGAAGATCATCTTCTCCTCCTCCGCCACGGTCTACTCCGGTGACAACGAGATGCCCCTGCGGGAAGATTCCCGTACCGGCAACTGCACCAACCCCTACGGCTGGACCAAGTACATGACCGAGCAGATCCTCTCCGGCATGGCCCACGCAGATAAGGAGTGGTCCATCGTCCTGCTGCGGTACTTCAACCCCATCGGTGCCCACATCTCCGGCATGATCGGCGAAGACCCCAGAGGCATCCCCAATAACCTGATGCCCTACATCACCCAGGTGGCCATCGGCCGCCGGGAGTTCCTGAGCATCTACGGCAACGACTACGATACCCCCGACGGCACCGGCGTCCGGGATTACATCCATGTGGTGGATCTGGCCAAGGGCCATGTGGCTGCCGTGAAGTATGCCGCTGAGAATCTGGGCTGTGAAGTCTTCAATCTGGGCACCGGCACCGGCTACTCCGTGCTGGACATGGTGAAGGCTTTCAACGAAGCCAACGGCGTGGATCTGCCCTATAAGATCGTGGATCGCCGCCCCGGCGACCTGGCAACCTGCTATGCAGATCCTGCCAAGTCCGCAGAAAAGCTGGGCTGGAAGGCCGAGAAAACTCTGGTGGACATGTGCCGGGATTCCTGGCGCTGGCAGTCCCAGAACCCCATGGGTTACGGAGAATAAAGTGCAAAAATACCTCCCGAACGATTTCGTTCGGGAGGTATTTTTGCAGTTAATAGTGGATAGCGGATGGTGGATAGTTCCAGGGGTCGGCGACCTCGATGACCCGGCGGCCATGGGTCGCAATGCCCTTCCCTTTGGGGAGGGTGCCTGAGCGTAAGCGAAGGCGGGAGAGGTTTTACATGAAGGCGGCAAAGATATTCCCGGTGGCAACTCAGCGCTTCAGCCGTTCCTTTGCCTCTTCTACGGTTTCGTCGGAAGCACGGAGGAATTTGTCCACGAAATGGTCTTCCACCTTTTCGTAGGCACCCACCACACCGTCTTCCATGGCCTTGTAGGAGCCGACCACGGTATCTTCGATCTTCTGGTAGGCTTCCACCACCTGCTGCTCCATCTTTTCGGCAGCCTCAGTGCTGGAAGCCATATAGTTCTGGAACAGTTCCACCTTGTCTGCATCGGAGAAGGGACGGGAAGGATAGTCGGAAGTGGGCTCCTGGGTGTTTTCGATGAGACCTTCTGCCATCATCCACTGGACTTCATCGTGGATGGTCTGCTGATAGGGCCGGGTGGTGTAGCCCAGCTCCCGCTGTGCCTTGGAGTAGTCAAACTCGTTGTTCCGGGCCAGATTGTACACGGAGAAGGTGGTCATCAGGGGAGTTTTTCCGGTTTTCTGGGCCTGCTTTTCCAGACCCTGGGCGATCTTGTCCGCCAGATTCAGGGGCAGGTAGAATTTGATGCGCTTGGCGTTGCATTCGGCGTGGAGCATGTCGCACATGTCTTTTAAAGTAACGGTCTCGTTGGCCAGAATATAACACTGACCAATGCGACCCTTGTCCACGGCAGCAATGGTGCCGGCGGCCAGATCCCGGACATCGCAGAGGTTGAAGCTGCCCTGCATACCCATGGGCATCTCGCCCTTGATGATCTGCAGCAGGGTGCCGGTGGTCTCGCCGATGGCGTGGTCGTTAGGGCCCAGAATGCCGGAGGGGTGGACAACGCAGGCCTTCAGACCCATGACTTTTACGGCATCCAACACCATCTGGGTGGCCTTTGCCTTGCTCTGGGAGTAGGCACCCACAACTTTCGTGGGATCACAGGGGTCAAACTTGTCCACTTCGGTGATTTTTACGCCGTGAGGCTGCTCGGGGATGGCACCGGTGGAGGAGACGTAGACCATCTTCTCACACTCGGGGTGGGCCAGCACTTTGGTGATGATGTTCCGGGTACCGCCGACATTGACAGCCATGAGCTTTTCGGAATAGGTGGGGTCTACGGTGACCAGGGAAGCGCAGTGGATGATGACGGAGCTGCACCCTTCGGGAACGGCGAAGAAGGGCTCCAGAGAAGCTTCGTCGGTCAGGTCACCCAGCACCACTTCCACATCTTCGGGGATGTACTTCACGGAAGGGTCGTTGGGCAGCACCAGTGCCCGGACTTTGCAACCTTTTTCCAGCAGCTGCATGCAGATATTGGTGCCCAAAAATCCGGCGGCACCGGTCAATAAGTAATAGCGACGATGGTTCATAAGAACAGCACTCCTTAAACTTGATTTGTTGTATGGCCATAGAATACAACCGGCAGGTTTGCAGAATGTTTTCCTTATGTTTCTGAAATATTAAAAACAAGCGGAACCGATGAAAAACGGTTCCGCTTGTTGACTTTTATTTTGCGGTAATTCAGATGGAACGGAATATGACCGCGACTTGGGTAATGATATCACGCAGGCAATCTTCGCCGATCCGATACGCCAACGCATCATCCGCTGAATCATACGCCCGCTGCGAATTGTTGTCATGGTAGCGGTAGACCGTGATTTTATTGTCAAGACCGTACCTGACAACGCCCCATATGTTTGACTTTTCCAACGGAATTGAACTTCGCCGCCGCAATTGATACACCACTAAAATCGCGGATCGTTTCAAAACGGTTATCATCAGGGGATATATAAATCGTTTTGCTTGTCATATATGCTTCCATTTCTCGATTCCATCAAAGCAGAAAATAAACTTAAGTTTATCGGCTTCGTTTAGATCGTGCGATCCCATACCTTTGCTTGGGTGATCACATCTCTTAGCCGGTCTTCACCGACCATATATTCCAAAAGTTCATCGGCGGTGTCACACCATTTTTCTGTGCGAAGGTTTACTTCGACAGAGCCGGCCTGTGCAATAACCATGCAGGCCTGCGCTCTGGGGGACGGTTCGATGCACCCAAAGCAGCAATACATCACACCGTTCCACTCAAACTGGACTTCACCGCCGCGCCGCATACATTGCTTGAAATCACTGATACTTGTGAATCGATTCTCTTCAAAGCTATTCGTTCCGACCCATGTTACCATTTTTACGTCCCTCCTGTACAAAAAGTTTTTGTTACTCTGCTCTTTACCGAAGTGAAAGCCTGACTGATCCCACGTGATGGGATGTTGATGCGGGATATCATGGTACTTAGGGTAACCGTGGTCAGTATGGTGAATTTCCAAATACGCTTTTCCGTTAGACCCAATCCGTGTTTCGATAAGCTCTCCTTTTCTTGAATAGGAATATTTTATTTCGTTCGGCTTCCCCCAGAAACGTTCATCCGCAGGCTTCGCTGGTTGCATTTCACTACCGTAGGCACTCCCGCCACCTTTTCCTATACGGTATAGTTCCATTATATCATAATTTTGACGAATCGCACCACCAATTTTGTAGCAATCCAGATCTTCTTTTAATAAACCACTTTCGTAATTCATATACCGCCAGGAACTGCGTTCATAATCTACGCAGACGATGTTTCCTTGCATTTCCGGGAAAGGTGTATTGTAGCAAATGATTTTTTCGGGTTCTATACGCCGAAGCATTTCGTTGTAACCGGCCATGAACCATTCTTTTTGGTCGCAGTGGTTATTGTGCTCAGAGGCCATATAGGTAGAGACGGCAACAACGCTCCATATACAGGGCCATTGACAGGATTTATTGCATATCTCTGTGCAACAAATTTGTAAATTTCATAAAAACAGGAAAAGTGCAAGTCCTTTCAGAACTTGCACTTGGATAGCAAGACGGGATTTTAACGATTTCAAACGGAACTAATCTAAAACGGTTCCGCTTGTTGCGGTTTATTGCAGCAGTTCCTCCGACAGCCGTAAGATCTCCGGGGCGATGCGCTGGCGCTGCTTTTGCAGGACGTGGTTGAAAACGGGGTAGGCCAGGGCTACCATAACAAGACCCAGCAGGCCGATGGCGATACCCACAGGCATGGCGGCGGTGCCAAAAGAAGCACCCAGGTCAGTCATGCACAGGCTCATGCCGGTGCCCAGTACCAGAGAACCGACAACGCCCAATGCGATGGACACGGATTGCGCTTTCCGGGTGGCAGAAGTGTGGAGGGCACGGAGTTGCTCCAGCTTGGATTCCTCTTTGGGAAGATAGGCTTGCCGAATCTGTTCTACCTCCTGCTGCTGTTGGGCACAGTAGGTGAAAGAAAAATGTTCATTGTGTTCCATGATTTGCACTCCTGATTTCATGTGTGGCTTGGAAGATGAGACGTCCGGACAGGGCCAGGATCAAAAGGCTGATGCCGGCGCCGGTGAGCAGCAGAAAAAGCTGCCGGGTACCCTGTGCCATGTCGCCACCGAACTGTTCCAGCATGGCGCTTTCCAGATTCAGCATGGATACCAATGCGGCGGACAGGCTGACGCACCGGGTAGCGGTGAGCACCGGACTGCCCCGGCGGCGGGATTTAAGGGTTTCGGCCAGGGCATGGATGGCGGTGTAAAAGGTGTAAAGGGCGATGGCGTAGATGCTGTATTCCCCGTAGTGATAGCCCCGGTTTTCAAAGAGCATCATCCCCAGGGCAGCGCTGAGGGTCAGATTCACCAGCAGCAGGATCCGGCCGCAGGCGCGGCTGCGTTTCCACTCGGCAACCAGGTCTGCACCGATGGTGTGCCCCTGGACGAAATTCACCAGCAGAAACCGCATGGCGGACAAAATGGTGTAATATCCCGCCAAAATCACAAACCACCAGCTTCGTTGGGTATACCACTGGAAAAGTTGCAGGGCAACGTGGGCAAGGTTTAAGCTCAGGGACAGGTACAGCGAGGTTTTTGCCCGGAACAGCCGGTCGGTCAGATACCGGTGAAGAAAAGGGTTCTTGTGGAGCTGCTGTTTCCAGAGGGGGAATTTTTTCGGCAGTACTAGCGCGCAATACAGGCACAGAACCGTTAAAGTGTAAAAAGACAGGGCGAAACCTCCGTAAGCCCAGAGGGTATGCTCCTGGCCGGAAGAGAAGATCTTCCACAGCAGACAGCCACAGAAAGCGGTCAGCAGAAGGATAAGACACAGGGGCGGAAACAGAAGCCTTTTGGCAAATTTTTTCATACGCTCACCGCCTTGGAAAGGTGACGGTGAAGGTACTTCCCTGACCGTAAACACTTTGCACGCTGATTTTGCCCTGCAGGATATCCACCACCCGCTTCACCAGCGCCAGTCCCAGACCGTTGCCCTGGGTGGCGTGGGAGGTGTCCCCCTGATAGAACTTTTCAAAAATATGCTGCCCCACTTCCGGCTTGATCCCGCAACCCGTATCCCGGACGGAAACGGTGATATGCTCTGCATCGGCTTGGAGGGTCAGACCAATGGTGCCCCCCTCTGGGGTGAACTTTACGGCGTTGGAAATGAGATTGTTCCACACCAGGCTGAGAAGCTCGGCATCGGAGCGGATGCGCACATCGTCTTCAATGTCGGTTTCGATTTCCAGATGTTTTTTCTCCCAGAGATCCTCGAATTGCAGCAGGCTCTCGCAGAGCTGCTCCCCCAGGTCAAAGGTATCCAGCTGGGGGAAGATCTGCTGATTTTCCAGCTTGTTCAGTTTGAGAATGTTGGTGATGAGCTGCGCCAGCCGCCGGGAGGAATCGGAAATGGCCTTGGCGTATTCCATCCGGTCTGCTTCGGGCAAATCCGGCTTCTGAAGCATGGTGGCATAGTTGCCCATGACCGCCAGAGGGGTCTTTAATTCGTGGGAGACGTTGGCGATGAAATCCGTCCGCATGGTCTCCATGCCGGAAAGTTCCCGGGCCAGCTTGTTCAGACAATCGATGATCTCATTATACCCGGCGGCACCCCCCAGATCCTTCACTGGGTCGATCCGCACGGAGAAATCTCCCTGGGTCATCTGCTTGGCCGCTGTGAGGATCTGCTTTACCGGCCGGTCAACGGTGAGCTTCCGGCGGATATAGTCGATGGTGGCGGAAACGACGGTGATGAAGAGGACGTTGACAAAGGTCACTTTGGCGGCAGTGCTTACGTTTTCCTGAGTCAGCACCAACCCCATATCCGTGGCAAATACGGACAAAAACAGGGAGACACAGCAGGATACCACAAAGGCAACAATGAGAAAGAAGATCACATAGCCGTGTACTGCCCGGATGAACCGGGGATAGCGGGAATTTTTCATGGGATCACCACCTTGTAACCCAGACCGTGGACGGTTTTGATCTCAAAATCTTCACAGTCTGCCAGTTTGGAGCGGAGTTTGGTCATGTACACGTCCACCGCCCTGGGGGCGGTGTTGGTGTCGGCGTCCCAGAATTCGTCCATGAGCTGCTGCCGGGTGAAGGTCTTTTTGGGGTAGGACAGAAGCTTGTAGAGAATGTTGAATTCCCGGGTGGTGAGGAGGATCTCTTCCCCGTCCAGCATTGCGGTATGCTCGTCCATATCCATGGAGAAGCGGCCTACTTCCAGCTTTCGGGAGGAAGCGATTTTTGCCCGTCGGAGCAGAGCACCGATGCGCAGGAACAGCTCATCCAAATCGATGGGCTTGACCATATAATCGTCCACCCCGATGCGGTAGCCCCGCTGCTTGGCGGCGAAATCATCCCGGGCGGTCATAAAAAGAATGGGAATGTTTTCGTTGAGACTGCGGACGGTTTTGGCAAATTCAAAACCGTCAATGCCGGGCATCATAATGTCCGACACAATGAGATCGAACACGATGCCGTACATGGCGTCGTAAGCGTCCCCGGCACTGAGACAGCCGGTGGTCCGGTATCCGCTGCCGTTTAAGTAGGTGCAGACGGTACGGTTCAGATCGATGTCGTCTTCCACCACCAGAATATGAAACATGGATACACCTCCTGAGTTTGATTGGCTATAGTATATCAGAGAATTGTTAATGTTTTGTTTGTTTCCGAAAAAAGTCTGCCGGAAAATATCCGGCAGACCATAAAGTGCGCGCGTAGGGGACGGCGTCTTCGACGCCCCGGAAAGAGACTTTGGTTACTTCCACCCCAGACACATGGGGATCAGGAACAGCAGCAGTACGATGCCCACAACACCCACGGCAATTCCCGGCAGGAGCAGATGCCAAACCATCACCAGACACATGCCAATGCCCAGTACCAGGGCGGCGAAAATGCCATAGAGAATTTTGCCGGTGAGGCGCCAGTTGATATGGAGTTTCTTTCCGGAACGAATCCGGGCGACGATGGCCAAAATCAGCAGCAGGGCAGCGCCGGCAGCGGTGCAGATGACGCCGGGGCGGAAGGTGTCCCACTCCGGGATCAGGCACATACACATACCCAGGGAGAACAGCAGGCCGCCGATGATGCCGAAGAGCAGGGTAACAAAGGTGGATTTTTTCATCTTACTTGCCCTCCCTGCAGGTCAAACGGGCCTTGGCTTCCTCCACAGTTTCGCCCTTTTTGGTGAAAAGGGTTTTGATACAGGCGTATTCCACTTTCTTGTAGCCAGACACGGCGGCATTCTGGATTTTCAGGTAGCCCTTTACCACACAGTCCTGAATGGAAGTGTAGGCGGAGACGACAGCGTTGCTGATTTTTTCGATAGACATGGATTCTTCCTCCGTTTCAATTGATGGGAGGATTTTATCATGGGGGTGATTCCGAAAGATTTGTGTTTTGTTTCGGAAATATTAAAAGGAACGGTTACCAGTTTCTGTCGCGATAGGGAGTGTCTTCCACACCGCTGCGGCGAAGGCGCTGCACCATAGGATCCAGAATCAGCTTTCCTTCCTTCGGGTGATCGACTGCCAGGAGAACGACATTTTTGTGTA
>CAYXUI010000016.1:0-31595 GCA_964468195.1 uncultured Oscillospiraceae bacterium
ATCCGACAAAATGGGCCGCTTGTCCGTTCGGCTTTCCACCGCACGGGACAGCTGGCTCAGACAGATGACAGGAACATTTAGTTCCTTTGCCATAATCTTCAGGGAACGGGAAATTTCGCCCACCACAGTCACACGGTTGTCGCTGTTTTTGCCGTAGCCGCTGCCCTGCATCAGCTGCAAATAGTCGATGATGATCAGGCCCAGATTGTCAAGTCTCCGGCATTTGGCGTTGATGTCCGCCACGGTGACGGAAGGGTTATCGTCAATGCGGATATCTGTCTGGCTCAGGGAAGCAGAACCCATGCACAGCTTGGTCCATTCTTCCTCACTGAGCTTACCGGTGGCAAGCTTCTGCATTTCCACAAAGCTTTCGCTGGCTAATAGACGCATGGCCAGCTGCTCCCGGGACATTTCCAGGTTGAAAATGGCCACGGTTTTCTTATACTTCTTGGCAACGTTGATGCCGATGTTCAGTGCGAAAGCAGACTTACCCATAGCAGGACGGGCAGCCACCAGCAGCAGGTCCGACTTATTCAGACCGTTGATCTTGGTGTCCAGATCCCGCAATCCCGTGGACAGGCCGGGGATGAGAGAATCGGACTGGGCCAGTTCCGTCAACCGGTCGAAGACCTTGTGCAGCGTGGTGCCGATGTGCTCCAGAGAATCTCCCCGCTCCCCTTTTCGCAGGGCGAAGATCTTCTTTTCCGCCGTCTCCAGCATTTCCGCCGGGGTGCCCACTTCCTCGTGGACCATTTCATGGATATCCGTGGCCGCCTGATTCAGACCCCGGAGCATACTCTTTTCCCGGACGATGTTGGCGTAGCGCACCACATTGGCGGCGGTGGGGGTGATCTCCATGAGCTGGAGAATATAGTCTCTGGTATTGTCGTGATAATAACCCAGTTCCTTCAGCTTATCCAGCACCGTCACCGGGTCAATGGTCTGGGAGAAGTTGAACATGGTATAGATGGTCTCATAAATCTCCCGGTTCTGTTGCAGGTAGAAGTCTTCCGGCTTGATCAGGCCGATGATATCCGTCACACAACGGCTGTCAATGAGGATCGAGCCCAAAACCGCCTGCTCTGCCTCCAAAGACTGGGGCGGCTGCCGGGATAAGAGTTCTTCATCCATGTTGGGGTTCTCCTTTCTGGGTTGATTTACCATTTCGTAGGGCGGGGGCATGCCCCCGCCCTACGAGGCTTTCAAAGACGTTTCCTGCTCAGGAACGCCTCTGCCTTCTGTAAAAGTTCCTTCGATGCCGGGAACGTGAGGATGTCCATGGCTTCTGCAAAGGTCATCAGCCGGACATCGGCAACCTCCGATTCCTGGCGGCACACATTCTGTCCCTGATACCGAGCCAGAAAGTAGATGCAGTGCTTGGTATAGCCGGGCTTTCGCAGGAGGGGATAACAAAGTTCCTCCCGGAAGCCTTCCAGAAAGGTAACTTGCAGGCCCACTTCCTCAAAAATCTCCCGCCGGGCGGTTTCCACTTCGGTCTCCCCCGGCTCCATATGGCCCTTGGGAAAGTCCCAGTCACCATTGGTTTGCTGGATGACGACATAGCGGATACCTTGCTGCGTCTGGGTGAATACCAGTGCGCCGCATGATGTTTCCGTTTTCATCAGGCTTCCACGATCTTCACCGTCAAAGGAGCGGTGATCTCGTAGCCCAGCTTGCAGGTGGCGGTGTAGGTGCCTACGTTTTTGATGGTTTCATTCAGGACGATCTTCCGCTTGTCCAGCTTCACGCCCTGCTTTGCCAGTTCTTCGGCAATTTCGGCGTTGGTAACGGAACCGAACAGACGGCCATTGCCGCCGCCCTTGGCGGTGACGGTGACAGTCATTTCCCGCAGCTGCTTGGCAGTAGCCAGTGCCTCCGCCTTTTCCTTGGCGATGCGCTCCTGGGTGGCCTTGTCATTCATCTTCTTGGTGTTGATGGCATCGGCGGTAGCCTCGATGGCCAGCTTCTTGGGCAGCATGAAATTCCGGGCGTAGCCGTCGGAAACCTCGATCATGGCACCTTTCTTGCCCTTGCCCTTTACGTCCTGTAACAAAATGACTTTCATATGATTTACTCCTTACTATGAATAATACTTCTATAAAGCCCTCCCCTCTGGGGAGGCTTTGCGCATTCGATCAGCTCGATGGAAACATTGCCGACAATAAAGGTGTTGTCATTCTTCCTCATAGAACTTGTCAATAGACGCAACCAACTGATCCAGTGCGTCTTTGACGGTGGTGTTTTTTATCTGGGCACCGGCCGTGGCTGCGTTGCCGCCGCCGCCCAGAGGCTCCAGGATCATCTGCACATTGGCAGAGCCGATGCTTCTGGCAGACAAGATCACCTGATCCCCATCGGGGTACATGACAAAGGAAGCCGTGATGCCGGAAATGTTCAGCAGTTCATCCGCTGCCTGGGCAGCCAGGATCCGGGAAGTGGGATTATTCAGTGCCGCCACGGCGATCTCCTGCCGGTAAAGCTTGGCGGCGCGGATGATCTGGTACTTGGTCATGGTATCCTGGAAGTCATTTTGCAGCAGCAGCTTGACTTCCGTGGGGTCGGCGCCCATCCGCCGCAGAGCCGCTGCGGCTTCAAAGGTACGCTCGCCGGTGCGGACGTTGAAGAACTTGGTATCCAGGCAGATGCCTGCCAGCAGAGACTTGGCTTCAATGGGCAGCACGTCCTTCTTCTCCACGGCGTAGAGCAGCATTTCCGTCACCAGCTCCGCAGCGGAGGAGGCGTAAGGCTCGTGGAGGTTCACCACCACGGGATTGATATAATCCGCTGCCCGGCGGTGATGGTCGATGACACAGACCTTGGAAATTGCTTCCAGCAAAGGCTTGCACTCCACCTGATCCGGGCGGTTGGTATCCACCACGATGAGGATGCTGTGGTTATCTGCCGTCAGCAGGGCATCCTGACCGGAAATAAACATATCCTGATAGGCTTTCTCCGCCTGAATCTCTTCAATGAGCTTTTGGGCAGCATTGTTTTCCAGATCCAGAACAATGTTGGCCTTCTTGCCCTTCTTCCGGCACAGGCAGGCCACGCCCACCGCTGCGCCTACGGAATCCAGATCCGCATTTTTGTGGCCCATGATGAACACATGATGGCTCTGGCCAATGAGTTCCATGAGAGAGTTGGCGGTGACACGGGAACGGACTTTACTGCGGTAATCTGCTTCCTTGTTCCGTCCGCCGTAGAAAGAGAAGTTGAACCGGTCCTTCACCACCGCCTGATCGCCGCCACGGCTCAGGGCCATTTCGATGCTCAGAGCGGCGAAATTATACCCTTCTTCAAAATCCGTGGCATCCACGCCCATACCGATGGAAATGGAGGCTGGCAGGCCGGAAGGCGAGGTGATCTCGTGGATGCTTTCCAGCAGGGAGAACTTATCCTCCGTGGCCCGGATCAGATCCCGCTTTTCAAACAGGAACAGATACCGGTTCCGCTCCAGTTTCCGCAAAAGGCCGTGGTAACTGTCCGTCCAGGCCATGATGGTATCGCCCAGTCTGGCATTCAGGGTGGAGATGCCACTTTCCGTCAGATTTTTGGTCAGTTCTTCGTAATTGTCAATGAGAATGATGGATACCACCGGCCGGGAGCGGATATATTCGTCCCGGATCTGGTACAGTTCCGTCAAATCAGTAAAATACAGTACCCCCAGCATGGTGCCATAGGTATCCTCCGCCCGGATCAGGGTGCCGTAAACCCGGTAACGCCGGTCGTTCAATGTCACATCCGCAGGGGCTTCGGTTTTGCCGTCAATGAGCCAGTCAGCATTGAAACCGGGGAGCACTTCCCCCAACTGCTGCTCCATCATGGTGTCGGCATAGCCTGTCAGCTCGCTGAACCGGTGATTGGCCCAGATAATACCTTCATCCCCCAGCCGCACCAGCACCGCAGGCAGAGGGCTTTCCCCCTGGCTGGTGGATTCCATGGTATTGGAAGCTTTCTGGATATACTGCTGGATCTGCCGGTCCCGGCGGTTGCGTCCCATAATATACAGGATAAATACCACCAGCGTCACCGTCGCCTCCACCGCCGCCAGCCAGTAGTTGGCCGTCAGCAGTGCCGCTGCACAAAAAGCCGCCATCACAAAGAAATACATGCCCATTCCGGGCCGCAACAACCGGCCTAGCTTTTTATTCATACGCTTTTCTCCCTTCCCAAGGATCAACAAAGAATAGAACGCCATAGTATCTTGCTCATTATAGCAAATCCAAACAAAACTCGCAACCTCTTTTCCTTTTTTTCGTACCAAAAATAGGAGTATACTTTTCCCCAATTTTGTGGTATACTATACCCTGAACTGCGCTGGGGATGGGCTGGACCCAGGCAATTTCACTGTGGCTGAAAGCCGCAAAAATTCAAAAGTAATGCAGGCGTTTTCTTCGGGAGAAGGCGAATCAGGGCCGGATGCTGAAGATGCGGTTGCCTGTTTGTGTTGTCATAAATTGACAGAAGCATTCTGAAAGGAGTATTTATTTGGCTGAAAAACTGAAAATTATCCCTCTTGGCGGTCTGGATGAGATCGGCAAGAACTGCACCGTGCTGGAATACGGCAAAGATATGATCGTCATCGACTGCGGCGTGGGCTTCCCGGAGGAGGACATGTACGGCGTGGATCTGGTGATCCCCGACTTTTCCTATCTCGTGACCAATCAGAAGAAGCTCCGTGGCTTCTTCATCACCCACGGCCACGAAGACCATATCGGTTCCATCCCCTACGCCATGCGGGAGGTCAACGCCCCCGTCCATGGCACTGCCATGACCAACGGCCTCATCAAGCTGAAGCTGGAAGAGCACCGTCTGGCGGACAAGGTCAAGCTGGTGACCCACAAGCCCGGCGATACCGTGAAGGCCGGTTGCTTTACTGTGGAATTCATCCACGTCAACCATTCCATCGCCGATGCCTGCGCCCTGTCCATCCGGACGCCTGTGGGCACCGTAATCTTCACCGGCGACTTCAAGATCGACCCCACCGCCAAGGACGGCATGATCGATCTGGCCCGGTTCGGTGAACTGGGCAATCAGGGTGTACTGGCCCTGCTGGCAGATTCCACCAACGTGGAGCGTCAGGGCTACACCCCCAGTGAAAATATCGTGGCAGAGAGCCTTGACCGGCAGTTCCGCAACTGCGACCAGCGGATCATCGTCACCACCTTTGCTTCCAACATGCACCGGATCCAGTCCGTGCTGGCTACTGCCCAGCGTTACGGCCGTAAAGTGGCCGTTACCGGCCGCAGCATGGAAAATATGCTGAAAGTGGCTCAGGAACTGGGCTATCTGAAGGTCAAGCAGGGCACTATTGTGGATCTGGCTTCCATCAAGAGCCTGCCCAAGAATAAGGTGGTCATCGTATCCACCGGCTCTCAGGGCGAGAATATGTCCGCTCTGTACCGTATGGCTTTCAACACCCACCGGCAGGTGGAGATCACCTCCGGTGACCGGATCATCATTTCCGCCTCTGCCATTCCCGGCAATGAGAAGTCCGTCAGCAAGATCATCAACGAACTGTACCGCAAGGGTGCCGACGTGGTCTACGAAAAGAGCGAAGGCCTCCACGTTTCCGGTCACGCCTGTCAGGAAGAACTGAAGATCATCCACGGTCTCATCAAACCCAAATTCTTCCTGCCCATCCACGGTGAACAGCGGATGTTGCAGATCCACAGCAAGCTGGCCCAATCCATGGGCATGTCCCCCAAGAATATCCACATCGGCGAGATCGGCACCCAGTTCGAGCTGACGGGAAAGACCTGCAAGGTCACCGGCAGCGTTCCCGCCGGCCGGGTCTTTGTGGACGGCGCCGGTGTGGGCGACGTAGGCAGCGTGGTGCTCCGGGACCGGAAGCATCTGGCCGAGGACGGCATGATCGTGGTCTGTGTGAACCTCAGCAGCGAAGACGGCAGCATCGTCACCGGTCCGGATATCATCACCCGGGGCTTCATCTACGTCAAGGAGTCCGAGGAGCTGATGGAATCGTTGCAGGAAGTGGCAACGGAAGCCATTGAGCGGTGCCAGCGCAAGAAGGTTCGGGACTGGACGGCCATTAAGTCCGCCATCAAGAACGACCTCAGCGGCTATCTGTTCAAGACCACCAAGCGCAACCCCATGATCCTGCCCGTTATTTCCGAGGTCTGATAGTTTACAATGCAAAATGCAGAATGCACAGTGCAATTTTTTCTGCACGGCATTCTGCATTTTTAATGCGGATCAAGATAAAATGGAACATTACTATCTCAACAGGTTTTCGTAGGGCGGGGTCATGACCCCGCCGATCAGCCCATGATTTTTGAGCCATCAGGATCCAACGCAATTCCCGGTAATCATACTAGGGCGGCGGGGGCATGCTCCCGCCCTACGACCACACCGGAAGGATATCCCTTCCCGATAGATAAAGGAAAATTTATGCAGTACTATTTCGCCCCTCTGGAAGGGCTGACGGACAGCATTTACCGCCGTCTGCACCACAAATATTTCCCCGGCGTGGACCGGTATTATATGCCCTTCCTCTCCCCCACCATCCACAGATCTTTGACCCACAAGGAAGACCGGGAGCTGCCTGTGGCCACCAGCGTTCCCTTTGTGGCCATTCCTCAGATTTTGACCAAAGTGCCGGAGGATTTTCTCTGGGCGGCACAGGTCTGCCGGGATCGGGGCTATGAAGAAGTCAACTTAAACATCGGCTGTCCCTCCGGCACCGTGGTGGCCAAAGGCAAAGGCAGCGGGATGCTCCGCAATACAGAGGAGCTGGATCGGTTCCTGGATGTGATTTTTGCCGGAAGCGTTCTGCCCATTTCCGTCAAGACTCGGTTGGGGATGGAAGATCCGGAGGAATTCCCTGCCATTTTGGAGGTACTGAACCGCTATCCCATCCGGGAGCTGACCATCCATCCCAGAGTCCGGAAGCAATTTTACAGCGACGAAGTCTCTTTGGACTGGTTTGCCTGCGCCGTGGCACACAGCAAAAATCCCCTGTGCTATAACGGTGACATTCTTTCCCTTTCTCAGGCAGAAACGTTGTCCCGGACATTTCCCCAGGTGGAGGCCATGATGATTGGCAGGGGATTGGTTGCTGACCCGGGGATGCTCTCCGGCGGCACGGACAAAGATGCACTGGAATCTTTTATGAACGAACTTCTGGACGTCTATACCGCAGAGTTCGGCGGCAGCCGCAACGCCATGTTCCGGCTGAAAGAAAACTGGGGCTTCCTCCACAGCCGTTTTGAAGGCAGCGAAAAACTCTGGAAACGCCTGCGCAAAACCACGGATCCCCAGGAATTCCGGACCATTACATCGGAGATATTTCAGACACTTCCCTTAACATGACAAAATGGGCAGCTGCTTGACGCAGCTGCCCATTTTCTTTACTTTTCCATATCCTTCCGTTCGAACAGATAAGCAGTCGTCATCAGTGCCACCAGCGAGACACCGGCGATCACCAGAATGGGGATGTTCTTCTCATCAAACAGAGATTCCTTCACGGCAGGCGCTTCTGCCTCTTCGCTGCTGTCGCCGCCCATATTCACATAAGCCAGAGAAATCTTTGCAAAGTCTGCTTCCATGGTGTACTTGTCCAGAATGCTGTTCAGCAGTTCCCCGGAACGGTTGGACATCATTTCGCTCTTCACCGTATCCGTCCATGCAGGACGCTCGGACACAAAGTACATGACATGGTAACCAAAGTCCGTCTTGACGATGCCGCTGTCGCCAGCCTTCCGGCTTTCATCGAAGCACCAGGTCTCGAAGGGTTCCACCATCTGGCCCTTGTACACATCGGTATACAGGCCGCCATCGGAGGCGTTGCCGTCCTGAGAGTGCTCCATGGCAAGCTGGGCAAAGCTGTCTTCGCTCTTATCCCCGGCTTCAAACAGAGCCAGCACTTCTTTGGCCTTTTCCTCGGAGGTTGCCCAGGCGGCATCGTCAAAGGTCTCGCTGCGGATGGTGCTGCCGTCTGCGCCTTCGGGCATGATCAGGATGTGCCGGACGGAAACGTACTTGTCCTCCCGCTCCAGGCCGCTTTCCTTGTAGGCTTCCTCATGTTCGGTGAAGTAAGCTTCCACTTCTTCATCGGTGGGGGCGTTCTCCTCGCACAGCTGATCAAAGTACAGATTACCAGGATAGTACAGATTCATATAGTGGATATAGTCTTCCACGGAAGCACCGGCACCCACATTGGCCTGCAGCAGGGCATCTCCGCTTTCCATACCGTACAGCAGGGCATTTTGCTCCATCAGTTCCGGAATGCTTGCCAGCTCATCCACATAGGTATCTTCCATCTGGTAGCCTGCGGCTTCTGCTTCTGCCGCCAGAGACTGGTAATTCTTCCAGCTGTTCAATGCGCTTGCCAGGAAGAACTGCTGCCAGGTGCAGCTGTTTTCCGCAATGGTGCAAACCTGGGTATCCAGAGGCTTGGTGTAATCCAGTCCGAAGTAGGCAGCATAACTGCCATAGGAGCTGAGGAAGTTCTGCACTTCCATCCAGTAAGCCACCTGAAGCTGACCATTGGTCAGGGTGTGATCCCCGATCCATGCCACCACAGTATCCCGGTTGGCAATGACATCGGCATCGGCGGCAGTGTAGCTGCCCTTGGCAGTCTCGTCATCGGGGTTGCCGTCTGCCGGGATGGTAGCCTCCGTAACAGCCGCAGTTTCCTGAGTAGCCTCCACGCTGCCGCTGCCGCCTTTCAGCCCGGTGACCACCACAGCGATCAGCGCCGCAGCCAAAACCACAACAAATGCCACCGCCAGCGCAACTTTGCCCGGGGTGGATCTCTTTTCGTTTTCCATATATAACCCTCTTTTCTCCACATTCCATGGATGTTTAACTTGCCCAGTTTACCATGATTTTCCCAAGAATGCAATAGAAACCACAGAATGTTTACATTTCCTTGTCTCTCTCCCATGGAGAGGTGGCACGGCGGACGCCGTTCCGGAGAGGCTCCCGGCTTTCCCCAAAGGCGAAACCGGGGCATTTTTCCCGCTTGACTTTTTTCTCCCCGTTGGCTATAATAAGCGGGTAATTACATAAGACAGTTCGTAACCATCCTGTCTCTAAACAAAACTAGGATTTTTCGGATGGACGCATTGCGTCCATTTTTTTGTTGGGTGCGGTTACGTTCTGCATCCATTTTTCTTTTCAGGAGTTATAATCATGAAACAACAAACCCGTTATCTGGTGCATGCTGCCATTATCGCTGCTCTGTATGCCACTTTGACCCATTTGCAAAATCTGTTGCTTGCCGGTTCCGCCACCTGGGCCAGCCAGCTGCGGCTGTCGGAAGCCCTGTGCATTCTGGCCTTCTTCACTCCCGCCGCTGCGCCGGGCTTAAGCATCGGGTGCCTGGTATTCAACCTGACTTTTGCCGCTGCCCTGCCCCTGGACTTTCTGGTGGGGACCCTTGCCACTTATCTGGCCGCCAAAGCCATGTGGTACCTGCGCAACAGCAAGTGCTTCGGCCTTCCCATTGCCGGACTGCTGATGCCCGCTCTCACCAACGCCCTTCTGGTGGGCTGGGAGCTGGCTCTGTACATCGGCGGCGGATTCTGGTTCAACGCCCTGTCTGTGGGACTGGGGGAACTGGTGGTGCTGCTGACACTTGGCAGCGGCCTTTACATCGCCATGGAAAAGCGCAATTTGCCCCAGCGACTGTTTGGCTGACTCCGGAACGCTCCCTTGAAATCGGTAAGACACATCCGATTTCAAGGGAGCGTTTCTTGCCTTTTGGGGAAAGCTATGCTATGATGGATCACACAAAGGAAGGGACTTTATGATCGATTTTCAGCATTTGAAACCGGAACAAAAAGCGCAATACGATGCCGTCTTATTCTCCTGCCCGCCCCGGGGATGTGAGTATTCCTTCGCCAATCTGTCCCTCTGGGGGCAGCAGGATGTGGCATTTGTTCGCGGATGTGTGGCTTTTTTCTCCCATTTTCACGACAAAATCCTCTACCCCTATCCCATCGGGGCCGGTGACCGGAAAGCCGTTCTGGAAGAAGTATTGCAGGATGCCCGGGAGCGTGACATTCCCTGCCATCTTTCCGGTCTGACGGTGGAGGATTGTCAGGACCTGGAGCGCTGGTTTCCCGGCCGGTTCCATCTCCGGCCAAGCCGGGATGATTTTGATTATGTCTACGCCATCGACGATCTGGCAGATCTGAAGGGGCGGAAATATCAGAAAAAACGGAACCACACCAACCGGTTCCGGGCTGAGCACCCGGACTGTACCACCGTCCCCCTGCCCCCGGAAACTCTGCCCGCAGCCCGGAATATGGTTAACAACTGGTATCGCCTCCGGCGGGAAGAAGATCCCTCTGGGGATTATCTTCCGGAAAGCATCGCCATGCACCGCTGCTTTCAGAACTATACCGCCCTGGGCATGGAAGGACTGCTGCTTCTGGACGGTGAGGAGGTTCTGGCAGTGACCATTGGCTCCCGGATGCGCGCAGATACCTATGACATCCACTTCGAAAAGGCCCGGGAGGACGTGACGGGTGCTTACAGCGTCATCAATCAGGAGTTTGCCCGGTATCTCCGGCAGAAATATCCGGAGCTTATCTATCTGAACCGGGAGGACGATATGGGTCTGGAAAGATTGCGGAAAACCAAGGAAAGCTACCTGCCCCACCATATGCTGGAAAAGTATCGTGCCCGTCTGCGGGAGGACAACCATGACCTGTAATATCCCCACAGAAGCCAAAATCCCCCAACTTATCTTTCTTTGGAAGGACATTTTCGGAGAATTTGGAAACTTTTGGGAAGATTTTCTAAAAACTGGTTTTTCCCGACAGCGGTGCCTGTGCCTGACGAAGGACGAGGAAATTCTGGCGGCTCTGACCTGGATAGACTGCACACTGGAAGATCAGAAGTTCGCCTATCTCTACGCTGTGCTGACCCACCCTGCCCATCGTGGCCAGGGTCTGTGCCGCCAATTGATACTGCAAGCCCATGCGCATCTGAAAAATCAGGGCTATGCCGCCACTCTGCTGGTTCCGGCAGACGGGGACCTGCGGCAGATGTACGAAACCATGGGCTACCGCAACTGCGCAGGCATTCATGAATTTTCCTGTCAGGCCGGAGAGACAACCATTTCCCTTTTCCCCCTGACGGCGGCAGAATTTGCCCGGAAGCGCCGGGAACTGCTGCCTTCCGACGGTGTGGTACAGGAGGGTGCAGGACTGGATTTTCTGGCAACGCAGGAATCCTTCTGGTCCGGGGAAGATTTCCTTTTGGCCGGGCACATCCGGGAAGATTCCCTGAAAGCAGTGGAACTTCTGGGAAATATTTCCGCCGCCCCGGAGATTTTGAAAACCCTCGGCTGCAAAACCGGCACCTTCCGCTGCCCCGGTAATGTGCAACAACTGGCCATGTACCATCCCCTGACCCCAGATGTCAAAATGCCCCGATATTTTGCCTTCGATTTCGATTAAAAATATCCCTGTTCCATGTTGTTCCGGAACAGGGATATTTTCTTAAAAGCTAGCCTGAATTTTCGCCGTACCGGCTTGTAACACACTGTCTGCCCGCTCTCCCAAAGCTTTCTGCAACAGGGCAAACTCCGTCAGGCTGCCGTGGGGCACGGCCCAGGCGCCGGCATCGGTGCCCGGAGCAAGAAGGCCCCCCAAGCCCGCAAACCGGGCCACGTTTTCCATGGCGCTGTCCAGAATGCTTTGGACGGCGCCTTCGTCAAACCGTCCTTTCCCCCGGAGATTGCCGATGGTGGAGAGAGTCGGCACCCAGACGGTTCCCGCTTCCGCCATGGCGCAGAGGGCTTCTTCATTCAGATAAGCCCCGTGTTCCACAGACTCGATGCCTGCTTCCGCAGCGGCAATGGCCGTGGCCGCACCATTGCAGTGAGCCATGACAGCGAAACCTTCTTCCCGGGCAATGTGGGCAAGTTCCCGAATCTCCTGAGCAGGATATCCGCCTTCCGTCAGCACCCCGAAGTGATCAAAGTCCATGAGACCGGAGATCATGATCTTAATAAAATCCGCCCCATTTTCCCGGTGCTCCTGCACCAGCCGGGCATATCCCCGAAAAGAATCATAGCCCTCCCCGATGAAGCCACCGTAATGTCCCCGTTTGCACAGGGGAGCCAGAGGGGTGCGGTAGCGGATGCCATAGTCCGCCGCCAGTTCCCGGGCCCGTTTTCCCGCTCCCCAGCGGTCGCCACCGTCCCGGAGGTAAGTAAAGCCGAGATTTTGGTAGGTTTTCAATTGCTCCCGGATCCAGCTTTCCGCCGGAGCCTCCCGGTGCCGGGCGATGGCAGCTTTCCAGTCATGACCATCCAAAACCATGTGTATATGGCAGTCTGCCAGCATGTCACCCCACCCTTTCCGCATGTTTCAGCCGGGACAAGGCCTTGTCCCAGAGGTTCGTCATGGGCTCTGCCACCGTTTTCTGCCGGAGCCATTCGATTCCGGTGCATACCACATAAACCAGAACAACGGACAGCAGGATCCGCAGAATAAAGGATCCGGAAGTAAAATATTCTTCCCAGTTGAGCCAGTCTTCCCACAGAAGTTCCCGGACCAGCGGATGGTCATGGATCAGATAGACTCCAAAGGTGCAGCCGCTGACAGTATTGATAATCCGGCTGGAAAAAGGTTTGGCATAGGCTGCCAGAGCCATCAGGCCGGTTGCCGTTGCCAGAATGAACAGGGAACTGCGGTCATAGAACCGCACAGAGGCTCCGAATGCTTCCGGAGTAAGTCGCTCGCAGTAGGCCAACACCACCGTCAGAACGTACAGTGCGGCCATGGGTAACATTGCCAGCGCCCACCGGTATTTGGGCTGCTCCAGCTTTCCCTCAGGATACAGCCGCAGCCAGGCACCGATGCAGTAAAGCAGGACAAATTCCTGCAAGGCCCCGCCATACATACTCTGTTTCGTCAGGGTAGGAATTACCGCCCACAGCAGTCCCATAACGCCGATCATGACATTCAGCTGCCCTTTGGTCAGGTTGTGGATCAGCCGGTTCAGGTAGGGACTCAGCAGGAGCAGCACCACATAGGCGGTGACAAACCAGTAAGTCCCAAATATCGTCGGCAACAGCGCATCCAACAGTGACAGGCTCCGGCCAAAACCGAAGCAGCAGACCCCATACAGCACCACGGAATAAAACCAGACCTGGCTCAGAATTTTGCTCAAAGAGCGGCTGCGGAATTCCATCCGGCACTGAAAATAGCCAGAAATCAGCACAAAAAGATCTACGCCCAGATTCCCCAGGTAACCGAACTGAAGAAACAGGCGGTTGATACTGGCCGGTGAATAGGTGTCATCATAGCCGCCATGATAGCAGGCGTGGCTCAGTATGATCATCCCCATGGCCAAAATCCGCAGCAGTTCCACTGCGGAATTCCGGGGCGTCTTTGTTTTCGGAAGCATAGGAATTCTCTCCTTTTCCATTTTTCTCAATTATAGCAAAGTCACACCGGAATGTAAAGCGACGGAAAATGCCTATGGAAAAATGGACTCTGCCATGGTATAATGGAGAAAAGTATGGATTTTGGAGGAATACCTATGCTGCCGGAAGCCTTTTTGTCACGGATGCAGGAACAGCTGGGAGAGGAATACCCCGCATTCTTAGAAAGTCTGGAGCGGCCCAGAGCTGTGGCTCTGCGGTTCAATCCCCTGAAGGGGGAGACACCCGCCCTGCCCTTCGTGGGAGAGAATGTCCCCTGGGAACCCCGGGGGTATTACTATGATTCTTCTTCCCGGCCGGGACTGCACGTTTACCACGAGGCCGGCGTATACTATCTACAGGAAGCCAGCGCCATGGCGCCGGTGGCACTGCTGGATCCCCAGCCCGGGGAAAAGATCTGCGATCTCTGCGCTGCTCCCGGGGGCAAGACCACCCAGATCGCCGGGCGAATGGCAGGAGAAGGCTTCCTGCTGTGCAATGAAATCAACCCCAAGCGGGCAAAGATCCTCTCCCGGAACATGGAGCGTCTGGCGGTAGCCAATGCCCTGGTGACCAACGAACATCCTCAGCGTCTGGCAGAAAAGTATCCCGGTTTCTTTGACCGGGTGCTGGTGGATGCCCCCTGCTCCGGAGAAGGTATGTTCCGGAAAGAAGAAGCCGCCGTCACCGACTGGAGCCCGGAGACCGTGGAAATGTGCGCCCGGCGGCAGGCAGAAATTCTCCACTCTGCCGCCCAACTGGTGCGGCCGGGGGGACGGCTGGTGTATTCCACCTGCACCTTCGCCCCGGCGGAGAATGAGCAGGCCGTGTCCGCCTTCCTGAATACCCATCCGGAGTTCACCCCGGTGGAAATCGAAGCTCCCTGGTTCGTCTCCGGGGAAAACGGCAGCCACCGGATGTGGCCCCACAAACTGCTGGGAGAGGGGCATTTTGCCGCCGTCCTGCGAAAAGCTGTGGAAGAGGAATCTCCCGACCTTCCTGCCACCCCCGGAGAGAAGCTGCCCAAGCAGTGGCTCACTTTTGCCAAAGAGCTGGGCATCTCACTTCCCGCCGGAAAGGCGTTGACCTTCGGCCAGACCCTGTACTGGGCACCGGAAGACATGCCGGACATCCAGCGGCTGAAGGTACTGCGTCCGGGTTTGGAACTGGGCACCGTGAAAAAAGACCGGTTTGAGCCTGCCCACGCTCTGGCGCTGTGGCTCCGGAGTTGCAACAATGTGCAGTCCTACGACCCGGACGGGCAGGAAATCAAGGATTACCTCCATGGCGAAGTTGTGCCTTCCGACAAAAAAGGCTGGTGTCTGGTAAAGGCCGGGGACTATTCCATCGGCTGGGGCAAAGGCGACGGCCGGGTGCTGAAAAATCACTATCCCAAGGGGCTACGCCGGTGATCCGTGTCCCTTTTTTGGACTTTACATAACCTTTTTTCTATGGTATACTATACTGGCATGTGTGCGCAAGTTCGAAAATAATCACAAGGAGAGGATATTCCTTGGCAAGATATGAAATTCAGGGCGGTCAGCCTTTGAACGGTACCGTTACCATCAGCGGTGCCAAAAATGCAGCGGTGGCCATTCTCCCCGCAACCCTGCTGGTCAGCGGAAAATGCCGGATCGAGAATGTGCCGGATATTTCCGATGTGCGGATATTGCTCGCCATTCTGAAGCAGATGGGTGCCCAAATCGAAGCACCGGAAACCAGCGTGGTGGAGATCGATTGTTCCGCTGTTCAGTGCACGGAACCTGCCGAAGATCTGGTCCGGAAAATGCGGGCCAGCTACTATCTCATGGGCGCCTTACTGGGCCGTTTCGGCAAGGCCCATGTGGCCCTCCCTGGTGGCTGCAACTTTGCTTCCCGCCCCATTGACCAGCATATCAAGGGTTTTGAAATGCTGGGGGCCAATGTGGACGAAACGGAAGAATACGTTTCCCTGGAACCCAGTGAAGAGGGCTTGCAGGGCACCCGGATCAATCTGGATATGGCATCCGTGGGTGCTACCATCAATCTGATGCTGGCAGCCTGCCTGATCCCCGGTCAGACCGTCATCGCCACGGCAGCCAAGGAGCCCCATATCGTAGACCTGGCCAACTTCCTGAATACCATGGGTGCCCGGATCACCGGTGCCGGTACCGATACCATCAAGATCCGGGGCGTCAACGCGCTCCGGGGCGGCACCTATGCCATTATCCCAGACCAGATCGAAGCCGGTACTTACATGGCCGCTGTCACCGCTGCCGGCGGTAACGTGCTGGTGCAGAACGTGATCCCCAAGCACATGGACTGCATCACCAACAAACTTCAGGAAATGGGCGCCCGGGTCATTCAGTACGATGATGCCATCCGGGTCATCCGCACCGGCAAGCTGCGCCGGACCACGGTAAAGACCCGCCCCTATCCCGGCTTCCCTACGGATATGCAGGCTCAGGTCTGCGTGTGCATGGCACTGGCCAGTGGCACCAGTTATCTGACGGAAAGCGTTTACGAGACCCGGTTCTTCGGCTACTGTTCCGAGCTGGAAAGAATGGGTGCCCAGATCCGCATCAACAGCAAAACCGCCACCGTTACCGGTGTGGAAGGATTCCGGGGTGCCGTGGTCTCCGCCCATGATCTCCGGGCCGGTGCTGCTCTGGTTATTGCCGGTCTGGCCGCCGAGGGGACCACCTATGTGGAAAACATCCATTTCATTGAACGGGGCTACGAAAACCTGGTAGAAAAGCTCACCGCCCTGGGTGCTGACATCCGCCGGGTGGAAGAATAAGTCAGGCGGCTCAGGATAAATTTCCTGAGCCGCTTTTATGATCCATGATCGACTTTACCCTTGAAACCGTATGCGTTTGGCGAGGTTGTCATCCTGAGCGAGCAAAGCGAGTCGAAGGATCTACGCACTTACCCACTGCATAAGAGACTGTTAGTGCGTAGATCCCTCCACTCGCTCACCGCTCGGTCGGGATGACATCCCAAATGTTCACTTCCAACATTCCCATCAAGGAGGACAACTTATGATCCCGGAACAATTTTTGCGAACCCAGATGCTGCTGGGCACGGAAGCTGTGGAAAAACTGTGTCACAGCCGTGTTGCGGTATTCGGCATCGGCGGCGTAGGGGGCTACACCGTAGAGGCTCTGGCCCGCAGCGGCATTGGGGCGCTGGATCTCATTGACCACGACAGCGTCAGTGTTTCCAACCTGAACCGGCAGATCCTTGCCACCCACTCCACTGTGGGGATGCCAAAGGTAGAGGCCGCCCGGCAGCGGATTTTGGATATCAACCCGGACTGCATCGTCCGGACATACCCGGTATTTTATACCCCGGAGACTGCCGAACAGTTTGATTTTACCCAGTATGACTATATCGTGGATGCCATTGACACCGTCACCGGCAAGCTTCAGCTGGTGCAACGGGCTCAGGAAGCCGGCACCCCCATTATCTGCTCCATGGGCACCGGCAACAAGCTGGATGCTTCTGCTTTTGAGGTAGCGGATATTTCCAAAACCTCCATGTGTCCCCTTGCCCGAATCATGCGCAAGGAGCTGAGCAAGCGGGGCATCAGGCACCTGAAGGTGGTCTACTCTAAAGAAGAAGCCCGGACTCCCACGGGCTGGGAGGAAGAAGCCGCCGCCCTGGGCAAGCGGCAGATCCCCGGCAGCGTGGCCTTCGTTCCGGGAGCAGCCGGGCTGATCCTGGCGGGAGAAGTGATCCGGGATCTGGCAGGTATTTGAGCACTCCGGGCAGGAATTTTCCTGCCCGGAGATTTTTCTGTTGTATTTCCACCCAAAATGCTTTAGAATGGTTTTAACAGGAAATTCTTTTGGAGGTACTGCCATGAAACGTGCGGATTATATCAGCTGGGACGAATATTTTATGGGCATCGCCATGCTGGCAGCCCGGCGCAGCAAAGACCCCAACACCCAGGTGGGTGCCTGCATCGTCTCTCAGGATAACATCATCATCTCCACCGGCTACAACGGAATGCCCAAGGGCTGCTCTGACGACCTTTACCCCTGGGAGCGGGAGGGGGAGCACACCAAGTACCCCTACGTCGTCCACGCAGAGCTCAACGCCGTTCTCAATGCCAATGGCCGGGATCTGCGGGGCAGCAAGCTGTATGTGGCACTGTTTCCCTGCAACGAGTGTGCCAAGGCCATCATCCAGAGCGGCGTGAAGGAAGTTTACTATCTGTCTGACAAGTATGCCGACTCCATGGCCACCCTGGCCTCCAAGCGGATGATGGATTCCGCTGGTGTCCGCTACATCCAGCTGCGGCCCAGCCGGGAGAGCATTGTCTTGAGCTTCGTTCCGGAAGAGGAAATGGGCTAACTCGGCTCCCTCTAAGACAAAGTCAAGACCACTCTCCGTATTTTCAGCGTAACAACATTCCAGAAAGGACAATTGCCTATGGACAGCAAGCGTGTCTTTACCCCGGAGCAGCTGCACTATCTGCGGCTGCTGTCGAAACAGTATCCCACGGTGCAATCCGCCGGTACGGAGATCATCCGGCTTCAGGCGATCCTGAATCTGCCCAAGGGTACCGAACATTTTATGTCGGACATTCACGGCGAGCACGAGGCCTTCCTGCACATTCTCAACTCCGGATCCGGCGAAGTGAAGGAAAAACTGGAGGAGCTTTTCGGCAACACCATGACCCAGCGGGACCGGAATGATCTGGCAACTCTGATCTACTATCCCCGCTCCAAAATCAATCTGGTGGCGGAACAGAATGAAGACATGGAGGAATGGTACCGGCTGACCATCCACCGGCTGGTGGATCTGTGCCGCTATGTCTCCACCAAGCATACCCGTAACAAGGTCCGTAGCTACATGAACCCGGATTACGAGCAGATCATGGACGAGCTGATCCACTTAGCCGAAGAAGGGGGCTCCCGCCGGGATCAGTACGAGAACATCATCAACACCATCGTCCAGATTGATCAGGCAGCGGATGTGATCGAAGCCATCTGCGATGTCATCAAGGCATTGGTGGTGGATCAGCTCCATATCGTAGGCGATATTTTCGACCGGGGCCCCCGGGCGGATATCGTCATGGACAGCCTGATGAAGGCCCACAATGTAGACATTCAGTGGGGCAACCACGACGTTCTGTGGATGGGTGCCGCCTCCGGCTCCCGGACACTGGTGGCCACGGTGCTGAGCAATTCCATCCGTTACAACAATTTGGACGTGATTGAGACCGGCTACGGCATTTCCCTGCGGCCTCTGAGCATCTTCGCCAACGAAGTCTACAAAGACTGCAACACCGACCAGTTCCAGGTAAAGCTCACTGGTTCTGACAAGGATCAGTACACCGAAAAGGACAAACTCCTCTCCGCCCGGATGTACAAGGCCATCACCATTATCCTCTTCAAGCTGGAAGGTCAGAAGATCCTGCGACACCCGGAATACGGCATGGACGACCGGCTGCTGCTGGATAAGATCGACTATGAAACCAAAACCATCTGTCTGGGAGACAAAATTTATCCGCTGCTGGACACGGACTTCCCCACGGTGGACCCGGCAGATCCCTACCGCCTTACGGAGGAAGAATACCATGTGATCCGCCAGCTGACGGACTCTTTCCAGCACTCGGAGAAGCTGCAAATGCACACCCGGTTTCTCTATTCCAAGGGCGGGCTGTATAAAACCAGCAATCAGAATCTGCTGTTCCACGGCTGTATCCCCATGAACGGTGATGGCAGCCTCATGTCCTTTCCCATCGGCGGCAAGGAACGCAGCGGCAAGCGATTCCTGGACTATGCGGAAAAGACCGCCCGGAAGGCTTACTACGATAAGCACGGCTCTCCCGAACGGCAGGCGGGCATGGACTTTCTGTGGTGGCTCTGGACGGGCCGGAACAGTCCCATCTTCGGCCGGGACCGGATGACTACCTTCGAGCGCCGCTTCATCGCCGATCCCGACACCTGGACGGAACCGAAAAATCCCTACTATACCTACTATCAGGATCCGGCAGTCTGCGATGCCCTGCTGAAGGAATTCGGCCTGGAAGGCCCCCACTGCCACATCATCAACGGCCATGTACCGGTGAAGGTGAAAAAAGGCGAAAGCCCCATCAAAGGCGGCGGCAAACTGCTGGTCATTGACGGCGGGTTCAGCCGGGCTTACCAGTCCACCTCCGGCATTGCGGGCTATACCCTCATCTACAATTCCCGGCACTACCGGATGGTCTCCCATCAGCCCTTTGCCGGGAAGTGGAACGCCGTCCACAACAACGACGACATCGCCAACGAAAGCGTGGTCTTTGAAAAGCTGGACACCCGGATGCGGATGAGCCAGACCGATGAAGGCAGTGCCCTGCAAACCCGGGTGGATGACTTGCTGCTCCTGCTGGAAGCCTACCGTTCCGGTGCCGTGACGGAAGACCACAGCAGTTGATAGTGGATAGCTGATAGTTGATAGTTATTACATCGTGCCAGCTGCTATGCGCGCAAATAAAAACTCATATTTCAGCCCCATTTCACCGGGATATTCCGAGAGAAATGGGGCTTTTTCGTTCTGTTTTTAGATATCCTGTTGACAAGTTGGATAACACCTGTTACAATAGACCCGTATATCCGTTTATCGGTTATTCAAAAACCTTTTAAGGAGTTTTTTATGATCCGCATTCTATCCGACACCTCCACCATGTACGCATCCGCCGAAGCGGAGGCGGCGGGTTTCTATGTTTCCCCCCTTAGCGTCACCATCGCCGGGAAGAGCTACCGGGAGTTCGACGAAATTACCGCAGAAGAATTTGTCGATCTGATCCGTCAGGGCCATATGCCCACCTCCAGTCAGCCCGCCATTGGCGAGGTGGTATCCCTGTATGAACGGTTCCCGGAGGATGAGATCCTCAATATTTCCATGGCTGCCGGTTTATCCGGCACCTACAGCACCGCAACGGCGGCAGCACAGCTCTGCGACCACGGCCATCGCATCACGGTGGTCAATTCCGGTACCCTTTGCGGCCCTCACCGGTATCTGGTGGAGCTGGCTGTTCGTCTGGCGCAGGCAGGCCACAGCTGCCCGCAAATTCTGGAAGTCCTCCACCAGAAAATGGCCACCGCCAAAAGTTATCTGCTTCCGGAGGATTTCGATTATCTGCACCGGGGTGGCCGGCTGTCCCCGCTGGTGAGCCATGTGGGCAAAACTGCCCATCTGTGCCCGGTGATGACCCAAACGCCCAACGGGGAACGGCTGACGGTAGCCTCCATCCGCCGGGGCTTCAAGCACAGCGTTCAGTACATCGCAGAGCAGATGAAGAGATCCGGCGTCGGTCAGGGCTGGCAGATCCAGATCTCCCACGCCGCCGCACCGGAAAAAGCCCAAAACGCTCTGACACTGCTGCAGGCAGTACTCCCGGAAGCGGATTGCCAAATCTTCCCCCTGAGCCCCGCCTTTATCACCCAGGGCGGCCCCGGCTGCATAGCGATCCAGTGCATCCAGATGTAAAAGAACAAACAGGGCGTGCCGGTCGGCACGCCCTGTTTCCGCAGTCATATCATCTTATCAATCTTCCAGCGCCATGACTTTATCGATGCGGCGCTGATGCCGGGCTTCACCGGAGAATTCGGTGCCCAGCCAGGTATCCACGATCTCCAATGCCAGATTCTCGCCTACGATACCGGCACCAATGGCCATCATGTTGGTGTCGTTATGGAGACGGGTCATCCGGGCGGAGAGAAGATCGCTGAGCAGCGCGCAGCGGATGCCATGGATTTTATTGGCAACAATGGACACGCCAATGCCGGTGGTGCACAGGACGATGCCCTTGTCGTATTCCCCGGAGGCAACCGCCCGGGCGACGGCAGCGGCATAATCGGGATAGTCACAGGAGTCCGGGCTGTAGGTGCCGAAATCCTGGACTTCATAGCCCTTTTCCTGCAAATGCGCAACAACTTTATTCTTCAGCGCAAGAGCGCCGTGGTCGCAGCCAATGGAAATCTTCATGGTAAATCTCCTTATGTTTTAAATAATATAGCCGCCGTTTACCGGCAACACCTGTCCGGTGACGAAGTCCGCTTCCGCCAGGTAGGCAAAGGCCTTAGCCACATCCACGGGAGTGCCGTTGCGGCCTACGGGAGATTCCTGGGCCATTTCTGCCAGGATTTCCGGTTCCACATTGGCACACATATCCGTCAAAATCACCCCAGGGGCCACACAGTTGACCCGGATACCGCTGGGGCCTAGTTCTTTTGCCAGAGCCTTGGTCAGGCCGATGACCGCGCCCTTGGTGGCAGAATAGGCCGCTTCACAGGAAGCTCCCACCTGGCCCCACATACTGGATACAGTGATGACGCACCCTGCATGCTTGCGCAAAAAGGCAGGCATGGCAGCGTTAACGCAGTGGTAAATACCCTTGACGTTGACGTTAAAGAGCCGGTCCCAGTCATTTTCCGGCATCATGGACAGCAGGCCAAACCACATGGTTCCGGCATTGCAAATGAGCACGTCCACATCAGGGATCTGGGCAAAAGCCCCTTTCACAGCCCCCCCGTCGGATACATCGCAGCAGATGGCGGTGGCGCCGGTGCGCTGGGCCACGGCTTTGGCCGCACCATGCTCCTTTTCATACAGGAAGTACACCCGGTCTCCCCGGGCAGCAAACAATTCCACCGCCGCAGCTCCGATCCCCCGGGAACCGCCGGTGATGACAACGGTTTGGTTCATGGTCTTCTTACCGTCTTCTTCTGCGGCCCTGATCGGCGTACTGCTTCATCCCGGCCAACTTACTGTCAGACTCGGACATGAACGCCTTCAGTTTTTCTTCAAAGAGCTGATCGGCAGTCTTGGGGGCAGCGGGCTGGATCGGGGCACGCTGGGGACGGCCGGACTGCTCTCTTGCCTGAGAGGCATTGCCTTCCCGGCGCTGGAAATTGCCGCCATTATTCTCCCGGCGGTAATTGTTGGGGCGGTTGCCGCCGTTTTCCCGCTGTTGTCTGGGCTCCAGACGCTTGATGGACAGGTTGATCTTGCCGTTTTCCAGGCCGATGACCATGACCTTCACATCCTGCCCTTCCGTCAGGTGCTGGCGAATGTCACTGACATAGGTATTGGCAACTTCGGAAATATGTACCATACCGGTCTTATTTTCCGGCAGGGCCACAAAGGCGCCGAAGTTGGTGATGGATTTGATTTTGCCTTCTAAGACTGCTCCTACGGTTAACTCCATAAATGATTTGCTTCCTCCATATGTTACAGCAGCGGCTGGCTGCCAAAATTGTATCCTTGTATTACTGGGGATCCACCAGAACGGTATCCGGATCCACCAGATCCAATTCCTCCCGGGCAATATCCTTCACACTCTGCACCGAACCCAGATCCGCAATTTTTTCCTGTAAGTCAGCGTTTGTGGCTTCGGCGGCGGCGGCTTCCTGGGTCAGCGCCTCGGTCTGCGCCTGAATGCCATTGTGCACCCACCGCAGCGCCACCAGCGCTACCATGGAAAACAGGATCAGCAGACAAATGGCGATTTTCAGCAGGGGCGGTGCGGGCCGGACAACGACCTTTTTCTTCACAGGGGGATTTTTTTGTTCTGCCATGAAAGATACCTCTTGTGGGATAATGGTTATTTCTTATTGTAACCCATTTTCCCACAGATGCAAACAAAAATTTTCCGAATTCGTAAAATTTTTTCACCGGGAACAGAGAAGCATGGAAAACCCCGGCCAAAATTCGCCATATTGCCAAAAACACCGGCCGCAGTGCCCTTCCGGCGGTGGCTTCCCAGAAAACCGCCCCTGCCACCAGCGCCAAAAAGCAGCCAAACCGGATGTCTCCCCGGCAAACGGCAAACATCAGATACACCCAGCACCACACCGCCGCCAGCAGGAAGATCCCGTCCGCCAGGATTCGGTGTTTCCTGCCCAGGGGCCGCAGGAATCCGAAGAAAAGCCCCAGAACCATCCCCATTGCCAGACTGCATTCCAGACGGTGAGCCGCCACCTCCGGGGTCATCCAAAAAACCTCCGCCAGCCCTTTTCCCGGGGTTCTTCGTAGATCAGGGCAGATATGTTGCCATCCACCGCCACCTGGCCGCCCTCCAGAGAGAGGGTCTTCAGCTGCAGCTGGGAACCCTGAACGCTCAGCGTCCCCAAAGCGGTTTGCAGTACCACAGTGTTTTCATCAAAGCTGACCACCTCCGTCACTCCGCTCATGGTCAGCTGCCGCCGCTCATTCAGTTGCAACTTGTGGGGCAGCTTGGGCTCCTCCATGGTCATCCCTCCTCACCTACCCAAGACTATGCAAAGTGGAAAGAAAATATACACATTCAGCGGCGGGGGCATACCCCCGCCCTACGAATGGGATGTTGAGGGCGCCGCCCCCTACTTTACTTTCCACCAAAAATCTGCTATTCTGTAACCGAGGTGATTACTTATGAAAAAACAGGACATCCGCTCTTTGCTGTCACTGCTGGCTCTGCCGATGGGGCTTATCGTCATCAGTGTGGTTTTGATTTTCAATCCCGACTCTGCTTCTGCACTGGTATCCCGGCTGCTGGGCTGGGGACTGGTCATTGGCGGTGTGGGGACGCTGTGCTTCGGCGCCTATGGCCGACTCTTCCGGGGCATTGGCATGATCTGTGTAGGCAGTTTCTTTCTGGCTAATCCTCTGACCCTGGCGGCATTCGTTGGCCGGGTCATTGGGGTGCTGATGGCGCTGCGGGGCATACGGGAAATGATGCAGGGCCGGGATTCCCTTTTGTCCGCCCTGATGACCATTGTGGGTGTGGTGCTGGCACTGCTGCCCATGACCACTTCCCGGCTGGTGTTTATTGGCTGTGGCGTGGTGGTGTTTATTCTGGGACTTGTGATGCTGATCCGCCGCCTGAAAGCAAACAACCGCCTCACCGGCGGCAAGGACGATATCATCGACGCACTGTAACCATACCGGAGGGATCGCTATGAAGGAAATTGCGGAAAGCATCAATATTCTGGGGCGTTTTTGCGGAAAACGGGATATCTCTGTGCTGACCCGGAGTACCTTGCGAGATGCCATCGGTCAGGATCAGGTGGATGTTATGGTTCTCTTTGGCGGAAGTATCCTCTGCGGCGGTGACGTACTGGCTCAGGCTATGTCTGCTGGAATTGCAAAGTCTTATGGAATTGTTGGTGGTGCCGGGCATACAACGGAGAGCCTCCTACAAAATATGCACAGAGAATTCCCGGCACTGGAAACCGCCGGATTGCCGGAGGCTCAGGTTTTTGCTGGTTACCTTCGATACCGCTATGGTCTGGAACCGGATTTTCTGGAATGCCAGTCCACCAATTGTGGAAAAAACATCACCAATCTTCTGGATCTACTCCATGAGCGTCAAATTTCCTGCCGCTCCATCCTCATCTGTCAGGATGCCACCATGCAGCGGCGAATGGACGCAGGGTTGCGAAAATACGCTGGCAAGAATTTGAAGATCCTCAATTATGCAGTGTATCAGGCAGATGTTGTCGAAAAAGACAACAAACTTGCCTACACCTCCCCCATCTGGGGCATGTGGGATATGAATCACTATATCCGCCTTCTGATGGGAGAGATCCCCCGGCTGCGGGACGATGTCCATGGCTATGGCCCTTGTGGAAAAAATTTCATCGCCCATGTAGATATTCCGGAGTCCGTACAATCGGCTTTTGACCGTTTGCAGCAGGCTTTCCCGGATTCTGTCCGGGATGCCAATCCCCTGTACGCCACCAAGTAAAAAAGGAGAAAACCATGTTATTTGACACCCACGCCCATATGGACGACCGTGCTTTTGACCCTGACCGCCGGGAATTGCTGGAAAAATTCCCTTCGCAGGGCATTGGCCTGATTATGAATCCCGGCTGCTCTCTGGAATCCTCCCGGAATGCCGCCCGGCTTTCCCAGGAATACGACTATGTCTACGCCGCCGTCGGCTCCCATCCCGATGCTGCAGACGAAGTGACGGAGGAAACCCTGAACATCTATCGTCAGCTCATTCAGGAAAACCAAAAAATTCGGGCCATTGGCGAGATCGGTCTGGATTACCACTATGAAGACATCCCCAGAGATATTCAGCTCCGGGCTTTCCGGATGCAGACGGCACTGGCAAAGGAGCTTGATCTTCCCGTCATCGTCCACGAGCGGGAAGCCCATGAGGACGGCATGAAGGTTGTGGACGAATTCCCGGAGGTCACCGGTGTATTCCACTGCTATTCCGGCTCTGCGGAAATGGCAAAGGAACTCATCAAGCGGGGCTGGTACATCGGCTTCACCGGGGTGCTGACCTTCAAGAACGCCCGGAAGGCGGTGGAGGTAGCCTCCACCATTCCCCTTGACCGGATTGTGCTGGAAACAGACTGTCCCTACATGTCCCCGGAGCCCTTCCGGGGCAAGCGCAACGACCCCGGTAAACTCTACCGCATGGCGGAGAAACTGGCCGAGATCCGTGGACTTTCTGTGGATGAGATCCACGGCATCACCATGGAAAACGGCAAGCGCCTGTATCGCATCTGAGCAGATCGGGCCAAATCCTGCAAAAAGGGCGGTACCCGCCACAGGTGCCGCCCTTTTCCATTAAATCCCTCTTTTTCCCAAATTTCCAAAAAGACGTTGACTTTCCGGAAATCCGGATTATAATGGTCAAAAAATTCTTCCGGAGGAACGAAAAATGAATGCACAAATTGACATCCGTTCCGTTACCCTGAAAACTGACCGGCTGACTTTGCGCCCCTGGAGAGAAACGGATTTGCAGGATTTCTACAATTATGCCAGTGTGGACGGCGTGGGGCAGATGGCAGGATGGACTCCTCACAAGGACTTGGTGGAGAGCCGCCGCATCCTGAGCCATTTTATAGCAAACAAGAAAACCTTTGCCTTGGAATATCAGGGGAAGGTCATCGGCTCTTTGGGCATCGAAGAATACAGTGAGCAACACTATCCGGAATTGGCCAATATTTCCGGTCGGGAGATCGGCTATGTGCTGTCCAAGGACTATTGGGGACATGGACTGATGCCGGAAGCGGTAAAAGCGGTAATAAAATACCTGTTTGACGTAGTAAAGCTGGACTTTATTCTGGTGGGACATTTCGATTGGAACAAACAGTCCGCCCGGGTCATCGAAAAGTGTGGCTTTCGGTATCTCAAAAGCCGTCCTTATGAGACCCGGTACGGTACCGTGGAAAATTCGGCAGAAAGCATTCTTTACCGCAAAGATTTGATTGTGAAAGAAACCGGACAGAAAAAGCACTGCCCACAGGAACGCCTGTGAGCGGTGCTTCCGTTTATCAAAATGCGGTATCCCCGGGCCCGGTCATGGTCAAGGGAATCCTGGGGTTACCGCTTCTGTGGATCGTTTTTCTGTAACAGGACCGTAAGTTCTCCATCCTTGTCTGCAATTTCGCATCTGACCCCGGCGGGGATCATTTCTCCGATTTCCTCCCGGGTGTAGGGATGGAAGATCATCCCAGTCACGATTGCATCTGTCCCCATATCAAAGGTATTGATATATTCTGTAATGCGGTCACCCTCGACACGCTCCCGCGAACTGTCCCAAAAGTCCATATTGCTCCTTTTCTTCATAGCTACCACTTAATTCACAGTGACTGCCACATCAAAATTTTCTGTGTTATGGGTCGATCCAGATACCCTCGTCTCGGATTTTGGCGTTGGCAAGATTTCGATAAAAACGCTGGGCATCCTCGTTGGCGGCGATCAGACCAATGAGGGTATCGATCCCACGCTCTTTCAATTCTGTGCGCAGGGCAGTCATTAGCCTTTGTGCAACACCCTGATGGCGGTAGCTTTTGATGACACAGATCCAGTCGAGATATGCCTTTACACTGCCATCGAAATGGCTGTGGATCATGGCACAATCAATTCGCCCCACTACCTTGCAGTCCATATAGGCCAGCAGAGACAGAGAATTTTGGAATGCGGGATTGTCAAAGCTGGCCGTTACATCGGCTATGTAGGTTTCGTCGATTTCCCAGCCCCAGAAGTCTTCCTCCGAGCGCAGATCACGCTCGAATTGAAGCACATCCGGGATGCGCGCTTTTGTGTATTGCTTGATTTCCATATTTTAGCCCTCCTCTGCAAACAGTTCATCGCAAAATCGGTTCCATTTTTCTTCATATTCCTCGTGACTTACCAACGCCATATCTTTCAGCTGAAAGATATGGCGTTTTTGTGCTTCGGCAATAAAGCGGAACACCCAATCGTCCGATGTGTCTACCACTTTTATATCCATGTAATCGCAGTCACCATTTGATCAAGGCTATTAAAAGGCCATTGAGATAACCGAGTATTTCATCTCGTGCTGTATGTGAATCATTACCGTTCTTCTGTTAGGGTATTTACATAGTTCACAAAATCCGCTTCCAACAGTTCATAATCCACGGAAGAACGGAGCTGACCCAATTGATCTTTCCAGGAATCCAGATTGGTTCTCACTTTTCGGAAGCCAAGGGATTCATAGACGTGCTGTGCTCTTGTGTTGGTAAGGTCGGTATCCAGAACGATTTTGGAATAGCCGTTTTGGAACAACCAACCAATCAGCATACTTAAAACTTTTCTTCCGATACTACGGTTCTGACAATCGGTTTCACAGATTTTGATACCGATTTCTGCAACGCCGTCCGCTACGTTACGATAAACGCACTCGCCAATCAGGCGATCACTTTCCGCAATGACCATACGACCGTTTTCAAGGCCTTCAATTACTTCCTCCTCTGTCGTTCCCAAACCGTTGGGAAAGCCTGCGTGTGCCATGACTGCGCCATCATTCCACCAAGTGGCAAGCTGCTTTGCATCCGCCACCCCGGCTTGCCGGATAGTCAAGTCGTTACACTGCATTCTCATTTCTGTTCTCCCAACAGTTCTTCCGCCTGTGCATACAGTTTCGGCGAAGTCTCCGGATAGGTAAGCTCCGCAGGAAGGGAATCAAACAGCCCGATTTCCTTCATCTCGCTTTCGGGAAGTTCCCCAAGAGAATGCACCACCGCAAGGAAAACCATCCCGTTGGCACTGGATTGATGGTCAAACCCCACATAGTCGCACACAGGGTACAGTTCGGCATCCCGAATGCCGCTTTCTTCAAAAAGCTCCCGGCGGGCACATTCCAGCGGCGTTTCGCCTTCTTCGATATGACCTCCCTGGGTTTCCCAGGTATCCCGTTTTTTGTGCCGGGAAAGGATCCACTTTCCTTTGTAGTTAGAGCATATGACGGTGTACTTGTACTGCTCCAAAGACCCAAGGGGATAGATCCTGCACTGCAATTCTTGCCGGTGCTCCTCACAGTCGGCAATGGGTGCATTTCCTTTGGAATCCGTTTCTTCACAGGATTTTGTCAGCGTTACCACGGATTCTACATGGGCGCATCTTGGGAACAGATCCGCCGCCTGGGCATTTTTCAGGCAGTAGCCCCGCTGCTTCAACAGTGCCACATCTCTTGCCAGCGTGGCAGGATCGCAGGAGACGTAGACGATACGCCGGGGGGACATCCGGTGGAGGGCTTCGATGGTGTCGGAATTCAGGCCTTTTCTCGGGGGATCCACCACGATGACATCCGGACGGACGCCCTGCTTTTCCAGCTCCAGTGCAGCGGCGCCGGCATCCCCGCAGAAGAATTCGGCGTTTTCAATACCGTTACGGCGGGCATTGTCTTTGGCGTCCTCCACCGCTTGGGGGATGACTTCCACGCCGATCACCTTCCCGGCGGCGGAGGCCATGGCCAGGGTGATGGTGCCAACGCCGCAGTACAGATCCAGCACCAGATCGTTCCTGGTGATTTGCGCCTGCTCTATGGCAGCCTGATACAGCCGCTGGGCCTGATGGTGATTCACCTGATAGAAGGACCGGGGAGATAAGCGGAAGGTCAGGCCACAGAGAGTATCTTCAATGTACCCGGGGCCATAGAGGGTGATAAACTTGTCCCCCAGCACGGCGTTGCCCTTTTTGGTGTTCACGGAGAGAACCAAAGTGGTAAAGCCGGGGATGGCTTTCAGCCGTTTCAGAAGTTCCTCAGCTTTCGGCAGCTTGTCGCCATTGCAGACCAGGCACACCAGGATCTGCCCGGAGACCACGCCCCGGCGGACGTAAATGTGTCGCAGAAGACCTTTGTGGGCCACTTCGTCATAGACGCTGATGCGGTACTGGTTGACATAGTCCATGACCGTATCCTTCACCGCATCCGTTTCCTCCGGCAAAATCCGGCAGCGTTTGTTATCCACCACTTCGTGGGTGCCTGCCCGGAAGAATCCGGCATAGGCCTTTCCCTTTTTCACCGCCACGGGATATTGGGCCTTGTTCCGGTAGCCATAGCAGGTGGGAGCGGCCAGGATGGGCACCTCCTCCAGGTTTTCCCCGCCCATACGGTTCAGACAGGTTTTCACCCGCTCCGCTTTCAGCCGGGTCTCTTCTTCATAATCCATGTGCCAGAAGTCACAGCCGCCGCAGAGCTTGGCCACGGGGCACTCCCGATTCACCCGGTGGGGGGATTTTTCCAAAATTTCCACGATTTTTCCGGCGGCCCAGGTTTTCTGGGCTTTCTCGATCCGCACCCGGACTTTTTCCCCGGCAATGGCGTTGGGGATGAACACGGCACAGCCCTCGATATGCGCCACGCCCTGACCTTCGGCGGTGTAGTCGGTGATGGTGGTTTCATAAATTTCGTTCTTTATCAGCATTACAGTTTGATCTCCATATTGAAATTCCGGGGGGTCATACCCAAACCTTCATAGAACCGCTGGGCAGTGTTATTGCCATTCCAGACGTTCAGGGTGACGAACTGGCAGGATTCTTCTTTGGCATAATCAAAGACTCGGTTCAGAAGTTTGGTGGCGATGCCCTGACCACGGGCCGCTTCGTCTACGCAGACATCGTCCACATAGATCTCCCGACGGCAGGTAGAGGCGCCGGTGCCGTCATAGCTGCGGTGGATGCAAAAGGTATAGCCCAAAACGCCGGTTTCTTCCACCGCCACGAAAATGGGGCGGCTGGGATCTTTCAGCAGTTCTTCCAGTTCCTCCGGAGTATATTTCAGGGCTCCCGGGCGGAAAATATCCGGCCGGATCTGATGGTGAACTTCCCCCACCTGAAGCAGCAATTTTTCCATACCGGGAATATCCCGGACTTCCGCAAAACGGATTTCCATAAGGGCAACCATCCTCTCTTAACCAAAGGCATTATGATTTATCATAGCACATTTTTTCCCGGAGGTAAAGCACAGGACTTGTACATGGGAAGAAAAACTGGTATTATAAAGGTATATTACACCTCGTAGGGCGGGGGCATGCCCCCGCCCTACGATACCTCAGTTAATCGTCTTCAGGAGAGAACCATATATGAACTACACCAATTGCACCCTCTGCCCCCGGAAGTGCGGGGCAAACCGGGAGGCGGGGCAACAGGGTTACTGTCACTGCCCTCCCACCGCCCTGGTGGCAAAAACCATGCTCCATAAATGGGAAGAACCGGCCCTGGCGGGATCCGGAGGCAACGGTGCTGTTTTTTTCGGCGGCTGCACCCTGCAATGTAAATACTGCCAGAACGCCGCCATCAGCGGCAGTGCCGTGGGGCAGGCCATGGATTCCGTCCAGCTGCGGCAGCAGATGGAGGAATTGATCGCTCAGGGTGCGGAAAACATCGATCTGGTGACCCCCACCCATTTTCTGCCCACCATCTTGCCCGCTCTGGAACCGAAGCTTCCTGTGCCGGTGGTTTACAACTGCGGCGGCTATGAGAATGTGGAGACTCTGCAGCAGCTGGAAGGGAAAATTGACATTTATCTCCCGGACTTTAAGTATGCCGAGGCCCGGCTGGCCAAGGCCCTTTCCGGTGCTGCAGATTATTTCCCCGTAGCCAAAAAAGCCATCCGGGAGATGGTTCGCCAGACCGGCCCGGTTCTCTGGCAGGGAGATAAGATGGTTCGGGGCACCATCATCCGCCATCTGATCCTTCCCGGCCATGTGGACAATTCTCTGAAGGTGCTGGACTGGATCGGGGAGCATTTCGCCCCGGGGGAGGTTCTGGTTAGCCTGATGCGGCAGTACACCCCCATGGGTGGCCTCCCCGCTCCCCTTGACCGCCGGGTGACAGAGGAAGAATACGATGCCGTGCTCAGCTGGATGTACTTAAATGAGCTGGATGGCTTTACCCAGGAAGCCGATTCCGCTGACCGGGGATTCATCCCGGATTTTTGACTGCGAAAAGAAACCCGCTCCTCGAA